>JAFLEA010000079.1 GCA_017302035.1 Lysobacterales bacterium | reverse complement strand
ATTCGTCGGCCAGTCCGGGATGGCCACGGGCCGCGTCCAGCGCCTCGGCGGCCTGCTCGGCGCCATGGCCGCGTTCGCGCAGCCAGGCCAGGGCCTCCGCGCGCGGCGGCAGGCGCACCTCCAGGCGCTGGCAGCGGCTGCGGATGGTCGCAGGCAGCCGCGCCGGATTCGACGCCACCAGCCACAGGTAGCGGCCGGGCAACGGCTCCTCCAGGGTCTTGAGGATCGCGTTCCAGGCGCTGTAGTTGACCGCGTCGGCCGGCTCGACGATGGCCACGCAGGTGCCGGACTCGGCCGAGATTTCCAGGCGCCCGGCCAGCTGCCGCATCTGGTCGATCACGATTTCGGTGCGCATCCGCGGCGGCGCCGGCCTGAGCCGCCACTCGTAGCCGACCAGCAGCAGGTCCGGGTGCGCGCTGTGCCCGTGCGGTTGCGCCGGGGTGCCGTCGGGGCGCGTCTCCAGCGGATCGCGCTGGGCGCGCACGCCGAACAGGTGGCAGCTGCGGCACTGGCCGCAGGGTCCGGTCTGTGGCGAGCGCTCGCGGCACAGCACGTACTGGGCCAGGGCCTCGGCCAGTTCGCGCTTGCCCAGCCGTTCCGGGCCGCACAACAGCAGCGCATGGCCGAGTCGGCCGGCCTCGAACGCGGCCACCGCCTGCTCCCAGGCGCGCAGCAGCCACGGCGCCAGCTGCGGCTTCACCGCTGCGCCTCCAGCCAGGCGTCCAGTGCGGCGGCCACCGCCTGGCCCACCTCGGCCGGGGCGCGCGAGGCATCGACCAGGCGGAAGCGCTGCGGCTCGGCGGCGGCGCGGCGACGGAACCCGGCGCGCACGCGCTCGAAGAAGTCGTCCTGCTCGCTCTCGATCCGGTCCGGCCACAGGTCGCGGCCGCTGGCGCGCGCGCGTCCCTCGCGCACGTCCAGGTCCAGCAGCAGGGTCAGGCCGGGGCGCAGGCCGACCGCGCGCCGCTCCAGGTCGGCGATCCAGGCCGGATCCAGGCCGCGGCCGTCGCCCTGGTAGGCATAGCTGGAATCGGTGAAACGGTCGGACACCACGAACGCGCCACGTTGCAGCGCGGGCCGGATCACCCGGCGCACGTGCTGGGCACGGGCGGCGAACACCAGCAGCAGCTCCGCTTCCGCCGCGAGCGGCTCGGGTTCGCCCTCGCCGCGCAGCGAGTCGCGGGTGTCCAGGATCAGGTCGCGGATCCGCTCGGCCAACGGGGTGCCGCCCGGCTCGCGGGTCAGCACCACCTCGTGGCCGCGGCGCAGCAGCGCCTCGCGCAGCGTCGCGATGGCAGTGCTCTTGCCGGCGCCCTCGCCGCCTTCGAGGCTGATGAAGCGCGGATGGGCCAGGATCGCCTCGCTCATCGCGGCGTTTCCTCCCCGCTCGCATCATCGTCCGCGCCAGGCGCCTGCGGCGGCGGACAACCGCGCCGCCGCTGGTAGCAATCCACCGCCTGGTTGTGTTCGGCATAGGTGGCCGAGAACACGTGGCTGCCGTCGTTGCGGGAAACGAAGTACAGCGCATCGCCCGGCGCCGGGTCCACCGCCGCGCGCAGCGCGGCGCGGCCGGGCATGGCGATCGGCGTCGGCGGCAGGCCGGCGCGGGTGTAGGTGTTGTACGGGGTGTCGGTGGTGAGGTCCCGCCGGCGGATGTTGCCGTCGTAGGCGCTGCCCAGGCCGTAGATCACGGTGGGATCGGTCTGCAGCAGCATGCCCTTGCGCAGGCGGCGCGCGAACACGCCGGCGATCTGCGGACGCTCGCGGGCCTGGCCGGTTTCCTTCTCCACGATCGAGGCCAGCACCAGCGCCTCGTCGGGCGAGGCCAGCGGCACGTCGGCCGCACGCGCCGCCCAGGCCTCGGCCAGCGCTTGTTCCATCGCCGCATGGGCGCGGCGCAGGATGTCCAGGTCGCTGTCGCCGCGCTGGTACAGGTAGGTCTCGGGCAGGAAGCGGCCTTCGGGGTGCTGGCCGGGATGGCCGAGCGCGGCCATCAGCGCCGCATCGTCCATGCCGACGGTCCGGTGTTCGAGCGGATCGGTCGCGGCCAGCGCGGCGCGCAGCTGGCGGAAATTCAAGCCTTCGACCAGGGTCACCCGGTACTGGAGCACCCGGCCCTCGCGCATGCGCTGCAGCAGTTCGCGCGGGGTCAGTTCCGGCGCCAGCGCGTATTCGCCGGCCTTGATCTGGCCGGCGGCGTCCATCTGCCGCGCCAGCAGGCGCCATTCCAGGTCGTGCCCGGCATCGACCCCGGCGGCGCGCAGTCGGCGCAATGCGGTGGCGAAGCCGTCGCCGCGCTCGATCCGCACGCTGTCGGCGGTCGGGCCGCTGGCCAGCGGGGCATCGGCGAAGCGCTGGTACCGGGTCCAGCCCCACGCGCCCAGCGCCGCCGCGGCGAGCAGCAGCAGGCACAGCACGCCCAGCCCCCAGCGCAACACGCTCCTACGTCCGCCAGCCACGTCCACCTCGTCGATCACAGGCCGCCCAGCATACCGTGCCGGCGGGTTTTCGACCCCGGCAGGGACCGCCGCCGCGATCGCTGGGCCGCGAAAAGTCCTGGCTCCGGCCTGGAGCCGCTGCTGCCTGGATGAAGACCCAATGCTCCGGATGAGCCGCCATACGGCTGCCGTGAAACGTTTCGGCCTGGGGCTGTAGCGGCCTGAGCGAAGATCAAATGCGCTGACTTCGGCCTGGGGCCGCCGCTGCACGGGGCTCGCGTTCGCCGCGTGGTTCCGCCTCCTGCTCCAACACGCGGGCGTGGCACGTCCCTGTGCCACTCGAACGCGAGCCCCGTGCAGCGACGTCCTCCGCGAGCTTCAGGACTCCCGCTCCTGTGGGATGTGCTTCGGACAGTTGTTGTAGAGCCCACTGTGAGTCGGCTGCTCTTGGCGGGATGGCCTCGAAGGGCAGCCGACTCACAGTCGGCTCTACAGCGGCAATGGCACCGGTAGCCATTGGCCTGCTTTCCGTTGGGGGTCGGTGGCCATGGGGCGACCCGGTGCGATGCCTGCCGACGGGAAGTAAAGGAGGAGGTCCTGGCCGCAGGCCAGGGCCGGGGGACATGAGCGGCGGCAGGCATCGTTCCGGGGCGCAGGCGACCCACCGTCCCCGCAGGCGCTTTCCGCAACAGAAGCAGCGACAACCGACTCTTGCGAAAGACGCCGTACCTTGGGCCGGAAAGCCCGGGCAGCTCAGGCCGACGGTTCGAGTGCGCGCAGCAGGCCGCGGGCCTTGGCCCGGGTTTCGTCCAGTTCGTGTTCCGGATCCGAGTCGACGACGATGCCGGCGCCGGTGCGGAACACCGCTTCGGTGCCGCGCAGTTCGGCGCTGCGGATCAGGATGTTCAGGTCCAGGTCGCCGTCGCGGTCGAGCCAGCCGATCGCACCGGTGTAGGCACCGCGTGGCACACCCTCCAGCTCGGCGATGATCTGCATGCAGCGCACCTTGGGACAGCCGGTGATGGTGCCGCCCGGATACACCGCCGCAATCACCTGCCCCGGCGTGGCGTCCCCGCGCAGGATCCCGCGCACGTTGCTGACGATGTGGTGGACGTGGGCATAGCTCTCCACCGTCATCAACTCGTCCACCTGCACGCTGCCCGGCGTGCATACCCGGCCCAGGTCGTTGCGTTCCAGGTCGATCAGCATCACGTGCTCGGCACGCTCCTTCGGATGACCGACCAGCTCGCGGATCCGCGCAGCGTCGTCGTCGCCCTCGAAGCGTGGACGGGTGCCGGCGATGGGCCGGGTCTCGACCACCCGGCCGCGCACCGACACCAGCCGTTCCGGCGAGGAGCTCGCCACCGCCCAGCCGGCCCCGGCGAACAGACCGGCGAACGGAGCAGGATTGGCCTGGCGCAGGCGCGCATACAGCGCCGCCGGATCCGGAGGTACGTCGAAGCGGGCGCGCCAGCCGCGCGAAAGGTTCACCTGGAACACGTCGCCGGCGCGCAGGTAATCGAGGATGCGTTCGACCCCGTCGAGGAAACGCTGCGGTTCGTCCTCCTCGATGGATGAGGGCGATTGCCAGCACGGCAGCGGCGGCAGCGAGGCCGCCGGCCCCAGGTCGGCGACAATCGTCGCCAGCAGCTGTTCGTGTTCCGCCTCGGCCAGGGCCAGGCATTCACCGCTGGCACGGTCGCGCAGCACCGCCGCCGGGCAACGCAGGGCCAGCGCCGGCGGGCGCCCGTCGGCGCCGCGCCGCGGCAACTCCAGTATCGGTTCGACCTGGGCGGCCAGTTCGTAGTCCAGCAGCAGCGCCCAGCCACCGCGGAACGGCCAGCGCGATTCCCCCGCAGGCACCCGCGCCTGTCGCCACTGCGCGTCCAGCGCTTCGAGGAACGTGCCGGCCTGTACCGTTCCGTCAAGGTCGCGGACCACGCCATCCGGATGCAGGGCCAGGCCCGTGCCGGCGGCGGCCAGCAGCAAGTCCCAGCGCCCCTGCGCGGTGCCAGAGGCCACCGACTCCAGCAGCAGCGGATAGCGCGACGGCGCCAGCCGGTGCAGGGCCAGCAGGTCGGTGTCGGCCGGGAGCGGACGGAAGCGGAGCATGGCCCGGGCAGGCCCAGTCGCGGTCAGATCCGCTTGAATACCAGGGTGCCGTTGGTGCCGCCGAAACCGAAGCCGTTGGACATGGCCACGTCGACCTTCGCCTGGCGCGCCACGTTGGGCACGTAGTCCAGGTCGCAGCCCTCGCCCGGATTGTCCAGGTTGATGGTCGGCGGGACGATGCCGTGGTGGATCGCCAGCACCGAGAAGATCGCCTCGATGCCTCCGGCCGCACCCAGCAAGTGGCCGGTCATCGACTTGGTCGAGCTGACCATCATCCGGTAGGCGTGATCACCGAAGGCACGCTTCATCGCCAGGGTCTCGGCCAGGTCGCCCAGCGGCGTGGAGGTGCCGTGCGCGTTGAGATAGCCGACCTGCGAAGGGTCCATCTTCGCGTCGCGCAGGGCGGCGGCCATGCAGCGCGCCGCGCCGTCGCCATCCTCGCTGGGCGCGGTCATGTGGTTGGCGTCGGCGCTGGCGCCGAAGCCGGCCAATTCGGCATAGATGCGCGCGCCACGGGCCCTGGCGTACTCGTATTCCTCCAGCACCAGCACGCCGGCGCCGTCGCCCAGGACGAAGCCGTCGCGCTCGGCATCCCACGGCCGCGACGCACGCTGCGGTTCGTCGTTGCGGGTGGACATGGCCTTCATCGAGCAGAAGCCGCCCATCGAGGTCGGCGAGGAGCCGCGCTCGGCACCGCCGGCGACCATCACGTCGGCATCGCCGTGCTGGATCATGCGCATCGCCGTGCCGATGGAGTGGTTGGAGGTGGCGCAGGCGGAGACGGCCGAGAAGTTCGGGCCCTTCAGCCCGCGGATGATGCTCAACTGGCCCGGGAGCATGTTGATGATGGTGCTGGGCACGTAGAACGGCGAGATCTTGCGCGGGCCGCCCTCCAGGTACTTGGCGGTCTGCTCCTCGATGCCGAGGATGCCACCGATGCCCGAGCCGAGGATCGTGCCGATGCGCTCGGCGTTGGACTCGTCGATCTGCAGGCCGGAGTCGTCCAGGGCCATGAACGCCGCCGCCAGCCCGTAGTGGATGAACGGCTCCATCTTCTTCGCATCCTTGGGCGGCACGAAGGCGGTGGGGTCGAAATCGCGGATCTCGCCGGCGATGCGGGTGGTGAACAGGGACGCGTCGAAATGCGTCACCGGGCCGATGCCCGAGCGTCCGTTGACCACGCCGTCCCAAGTGCTCGCCAGGTCGTTGCCCAATGGCGTGACCGCGCCCATGCCGGTGACGACGACGCGACGATGGCTCATGGATGGCTCCTGGTGTTCTTCGGACGGGTCGAACAGGGGGTACTACCGTGCCCGGCATCGGCGTTGCGTCGGACACGCACGGGGCCGCACGCAGCGGCCCCGTTGGTTTTGCCGCACCGCGGGCCGCGCCGGCGGCCCGGGGTCGTGGCGCGCATCAGGCCTTGACGTGCGCCTTGATGTAGTCGATCGCCTGCTGCACGGAGGTGATCTTCTCGGCTTCCTCGTCCGGGATCTCGCACTCGAACTCTTCCTCGAGGGCCATCACCAGCTCGACGGTGTCGAGCGAGTCGGCGCCCAGATCATCGACGAACGATGCGCTGTTGGTCACTTCATCTTCCTTGACGCCGAGCTGTTCGACGACGATTTTCTTGACGCGCTCTTCGATGGTGCTCATGGGTTTGCTGCTCCAGGCGGAGTGGTGGTCGATACATGCCGCCGCGATGCGGCGACGCTGGGTTCACTGTCCAGGCGGATAGTGTAGTCAAAAAGCCGCGGCCGCTGGCAGAGGCCAGCAACCGCAGCCGGATCAAAAGCTTACGCGGCTTTTGAAATGCTTGTTATGGCGTCGGCGGGGCTCAGGCCATGTACATGCCGCCGTTGACGTGCAGGGTCTCGCCGGTGACGTAGCCGGCATCCGGGCCGGCCAGGAACGCCACCGCGCGGGCGATGTCGGCCGGCTCGCCGAGGCGGCCGAGCGCGATCTGGCCGAGCATCGCGTTCTTCGCGTCCTCGGGCAGGTCGCGGGTCATGTCGGTGTCGATGAAGCCCGGCGCGACCACATTGACGGTGACGTTGCGGCTGCCGATCTCCTTGGCCAGCGACTTGCTGAAGGCGATGATCCCGGCCTTGGCCGCGGCGTAGTTGGCCTGGCCGGCGTTGCCGGTGGCGCCGATCACCGAGGCGATGTTGACGATCCGGCCCTTGCGCGCCTTCATCATCCCGCGCATCACCGCCTTGCAGGTGCGGTAGACGCTGGTCAGGTTGGTGTCCAGGATCGCCTGCCAGTCCTCGTCTTTCATCCGCAGCAGCAGGTTGTCGCGGGTGATGCCGGCGTTGTTGACCAGGATCGAGACCGGGCCGAATTCCTTGCCGATGGCTTCGATCAGCGCCTCCACCGAAGCGCCGTCGGTCACGTCGAGCCTGCGGCCGTGGCCGCCCTTCCCCGCCAGCCGCGCGCCGATCGCATCGGCGCCCGAATCGCTGGTGGCGGTGCCGACCACGGTGGCACCGCGCGCGGCCAGTTCGTCGGCGATCGCCGCGCCGATGCCGCGGCTGGCGCCGGTGACCAGGGCGATCTCGCCGGTGAGGGGCAGGTTGTCCATGTCGGGCCTCGCGTTCGCTGCGTGGATCGGCCGGCGCCGCGCGCCGGCCGGGTCGGAGGGGTCAGCGCCAGTCGGCCAGCGCGGATTCGAAATCGCCAACCGCGCCGAGGGCGCGTGCATCCAGCGACTTGTCGATGCGCTTGGCCAGGCCGGCCAGCACCTTGCCGGGTCCGCACTCGGCCACCCGGGTGGCACCGCGCGCGGCCAGCGCCTGCACGCAGCCGGTCCACTGCACCGGCAGGTACAGCTGGCGCACCAGCGCGGCGCGGATCGCATCCAGGTCGGCATGCACCTGCGCGTCCACGTTCTGCACCACCGGCAGCGCCGGCGCATGCCAGGGCATCCCGGCCATCGCCTCGGCCAGGCGGTTGGCGGCCTCGCGCATCATCGGCGTGTGCGAAGGCACGCTCACCGCCAGCTTCACCGCCTTGCGCACGCCGCGTTCGGCCAGCAGCGCCAGGGCGCGGTCCACCGCGGCCGCGTCGCCGCCGATCACGATCTGGCCGGGCGAGTTGTAGTTGGCCGGCACCACCACCTGGCTGCCGGAGGCCTGCTCGCACACTTCCTGGACCAGCGCATCCTCGGCGCCGAGCACGGCGGCCATCGCCCCGGTGCCGGCGGGCGCGGCGTCCTGCATCAACTGGCCGCGCAGGCGCACCAGGTGCGCGCCGTCGCGCAGCGACAGCGCGCCGGCGGCCACCAGCGCGGTGTATTCGCCCAGGCTGTGGCCTGCGAGCAGCGCCGGCTGCGGTCCGCCCTGCGCCTGCCACGCGCGCCACACCGCGACCCCCGCGGCCAGCAGCGCCGGCTGGGTGTATTCGGTGCGGTTGAGCATTTCCTCGGGACCGCCCTGGGACAGCGCCCACAAGTCCACGCCGGCACCGTCGGAGGCTTCCACGAAGGCGTCGCGGACCTGCGGGTGCAGTTCGGCCAGTTCGGCGAGCATGCCCACGGACTGGGAACCCTGTCCGGGGAAAACGAAGGCGAGCGTCGGTTGGGTCACGCGCGGTCGCTGTGCGGGAAAGAGCGGCGATGATACGGGCGCGGAGCCGCGTTTGTCTGTACCCGGGCGTATGTGCGTCGGCGGCGCCGACACGCGCGACTCAGTAGCGCAGCAGCGCCGAGCCCCAGGTGAAGCCGCCACCGAAGGCTTCCAGCAGCAGCAGTTGGCCGCGCTGCACGCGGCCCGAGCGCACCGCCTCGTCCAGCGCCAGCGGCACCGACGCGGACGAGGTGTTGCCGTGGCGGTCGACGGTGACGATCACCCGGTCCATCGGCATGTCCAGGCGCTTGGCCGTGGCCTCGATGATGCGCAGGTTGGCCTGGTGCGGGATCAGCCAGTCCAGGTCGGCCTTGTCCAGGCCGTTGGCCTCGAGGGTTTCGTCGACCACGCTGTCCAGCGCCTTGACCGCGTGCTTGAACACCTCGTTGCCGGCCATGGTGATGCGCACGCCGGCATTGGGCAGGCTGTTGTCGAAACCGGCGGCCACCCCGACCGGGCAGCACAGCAGGTCGCGCTTGGCGCCGTCGGCGTGCAGGTGGGTGGACAGGATCCCGGCCTGGGTATCGGCCTTGAGCACCACCGCGCCGGCGCCGTCGCCGAACAACACGCAGGTGGTACGGTCGGTCCAGTCGACGATCCGGGTCAGGGTCTCGGCGCCGACCACCAGCACGGTCTTCGCCACGCCGGCGCGGATGAAGTTGTCGGCCACGCTGAACCCGAACAGGAAACCCGAGCAGGCCGCGTTGACGTCGAACGCCGCGCAGCCGGCGATGCCCAGCTTCTGCTGGATCAGGCAGGCCGTGGACGGGAAGATGTAGTCCGGCGTGGTGGTGCCGACCACGATCAGGTCGATCTCGGCCGGATCGATGCCGGCGGCCTCGATCGCCTTCAGCGCGGCGCGATGGCCCATGTCGCTGGTGGTCTGGCCCTCGGCGGCCACGTGCCGTTCGCGGATGCCGGTGCGGGTGCGGATCCATTCGTCGCTGGTGTCGACCACCTTGGCCAGGTCGTCGTTGGTCACCACCTTCTCCGGCAGGTAGCTGCCGGTTCCGGCGATGCGCGAATAGATCCGCTCGCTCATGCGCATTCCCGCTTGGTGGCCCCCGCGGGAGCCAGGATGTCGTTCACGCAGTCCCGGACGCGCGCGGCGCGCGCGTCGGGAGCCGGGCTCAGTCTTCCTCGACCGCCGAAGACTTGGTCTGGATGACCTTCTTGCCGCGGTAGTAGCCATCGGCGGTGATGTGGTGGCGCAGGTGGGTCTCGCCCGTGGTCGGGTCGGTCGCCAGCTGCTTGGCCGTCAGCGCGTCGTGGGAACGGCGCTGGCCGCGGCGGGACGGAGTGACTCGGGATTTCTGCACAGCCATGGGATTGCTCCAAACTCGTAGTGATGCGTGTGTTGTGGATCCTCGAAGCCACCCGCCGGTGCCGTTCCAGGGCGCCTTCGTCGGTGGCGCGACCGTGTCCTGTTACGTCTTCTTCAGCGAAGCCAGCGCCGCGAACGGGCTGGCCGCCTGCAATTCCTCTTCGCCCGCCGACCAGGCCCGCTCGACCGGCTCGCTGCCCGGAGCCACCGGCACCACCGGCAGGGCGAGCACCAGCTCGTCCTCGACCAGTTCGGCCGGCCGCAGCTGGCCATCCTCGGCCAGCAGCAGCGGCTCGTAGCCCGGCGGCAACGCGGCCTCCTCGGCCTCGTCGCGGATCAGGCCGAGCCGTTGCACGGTCTGCACCGGGAACACGAACCGCTCCAGGCTGCGCTGGCACACCAGCGGCAAGCCCGCTTCGATCGACAGTTCGACGTAGGGCACCTGCAGCGCATCGCGGCCGAATTCCAGCGCGTAGCGGCATTCGCCTTCCGTATCGGCGAGGCTGCCGCCAAGCCGGCCCATCGCCGACAACGGCATGCGCCCCTCGAACTGCCGCCTCGCGGCGACCATCCTCCAGGCATCCAGCGTTTCGGGAACCTGCACGACGGCCACACCTGCGGACATAAGCCGCTGAATGTTAAGGATCGGACCCGTTCCTGTCAAACCCGACCCATGGCGGCCGGCCGGCATTGCCGCCCCCGGCCGGCCGGCCGACACTGGGCCCCTCCCCCGACCCGGCCCGCCATGCTGATCCTCGCCTCCACCTCCCCCTACCGGCGCGAACTGCTGCAACGGCTGCGGCTGCCGTTCGAATGCGTCCGCCCGGACGCCGACGAGACCCCGCGGCCCGGCGAGACCCCGGCCGTCCTGGCCCGCCGCCTGGCCCGGGACAAGGCCGCCGCGGT
>JAFLEA010000078.1 GCA_017302035.1 Lysobacterales bacterium | reverse complement strand
TGGCGCAGCACGCAGGCACCGAACGGGGCGTCGACGAACCAGGCGCCGCCGCGGCCGCCGGAGCCGACCGGCCGCGCCCGCTCGCCCCAGGCCGCCGGCGAGAGCCATTCCGGGTCGGCTTGCCGCAGCCGTTCGCGGTCGAACACAATGGCCCCGTACGCGCTCCCGGCGCGGTACGGCGTCAAGGCTTCGCTGGCGTCGAAGGCGACCATCCTGGCGAGTCTAGCAACAGCCACCGGCGATGCACCCTTACCGGACCCGACGATACCCGCCAGCGATGCCTCCATCCCTCTGCCTGCTGCGCCTGTCCGCCCTCGGCGACGTGACCCACGTGGTGCCGCTGGTGCGGACCCTGCAGCGCGCCTGGCCGGACGGCCCGCCGCTGCACTGGGTGATCGACCCGGCCGGGTTCCGCCTGCTCGAAGGCCTGGACGGGGTGGTGTTCCACGCCTACGACAAGCGCAGCGGCCTGGCCGGGATGCGCGCCCTGCGCCGCGCCCTGCCCGCCGGCGGCTACGACGTGCTGCTGCAGATGCAGCTGGCCGCGCGCGCCAACCTGCTGTCGGCCTTCATCCCGGCCCGGCGCCGGGTCGGCTATGACCGCGCCCGCTCCAAGGAACTGCACGGCCTGTTCGTCAACCAGCGCATCCCCGACCGCCCCGGCCTCCACGTGCTCGACGTCATCGGCAGTTTCTGCGAGCCGCTGGGCCTGCGCCAGACCGAGGTCGTGTGGAACCTGCCGGTGCCCGGCGCCGCCCGTGCCTGGGCCCGGGAGCAGTGGCCCGAGGACGGCACCCCGGTGCTGATGGTCTCGCCCTGCTCCAGCCATGCGCTGCGCAACTGGTACCCCGACCGCTACGCGGCCCTGGCCGACCATGCCGCCGCGCGCGGCTGGCGGGTGGTGCTGTGCGGCGGGCGCAGCGAACTGGAGCGCAGGACCACCGACGCGATCCTGGCGGCGATGCGCGCCCCGGCGCTGGACCTGGTCGGCAAGGACACGCTCAAGCAGTTGCCGGCCCTGCTCGAACGCGCCGACCTGCTGGTCACCCCGGACTCCGGGCCGATGCACATCGCCAACGCCATGGGCACCAAGGTACTGGGTCTGCATGCGGCCACCGACCCGGCGCGCAGCGGCCCGTATTCGGACCGGCGCTACTGCGTGGACCGCTACGATGACGCCGCGCGCAAGTACCTGCGCAAGCCCGCCGCCGCGCTGCGCTGGGGCACCAAGATCGAGCACGACGGGGTGATGGAGCTGGTGAGCGTGGACGATGCGCTCGATGCCTTCGAGCGCTACCGCGCCGACCACGGCCGCTGAGGCCGGCCCGGCGGTCGTGGGGCCGGTGGCTGGCTAGTACGCGTCGGACAGGGCGAAGATCGGCGTCCTCGTCGCCCAGGCGCCACGGGTGAAGTCGGGGAAGTCCAGGGTCGCATAGCCCTGCGCGATGGATTGTTCCGACAGCGGCGTGATCGCACTCCAGGCCACTGCGTCATAGATGTCGATCGGCATCGGTGCGGCGGCCTTCAGCGCCTCGACGAAGGCATTGACCACGAACCAGTCCATCCCGCCGTGGCCGGCGCCGGCGGCGACGCCGGCGTGCCGCCGCCACAGCGGATGCTCGAACTCGTCCTGGTAGGCCTTGAAGTCCTGCCACTGGTGCGCCGGGCTGCGGCCCTCGATGTGGATCGACTGGTTGACGTCCATCCACAGCCCGCGCGTGCCCTGCACCCGGAACCCCAGCGAGTACGGCCGCGGCAGCGAGGTGTCGTGCTGCAGCACGATGGTCTCGCCGTTGGCGCAGGCCAGGGTGGTGGTGACGATGTCGCCGAGCCTGAACTGGACCCGGGTGCTCGGGTGGGTGGTGCCGCCGCTGCGGGCCACGGTGTATTCGTGCAGGCCGCGCGCCTTGCTGGCGAACGAGTTGATCCGGATGAAGCGGTTGCCGCGGTGGATGTTCGCGTACATCGCGCACGGGCCGATGCCGTGGCTGGGGTACAGGTCGCCGTTGCGGTTGACCGAATGGGCGGTGCGCCAGTGCGCCTCGGACCAGCCCCCGGGACCGAATTCCACGCCGCTGCCGTAGGGCTGGTCGGGATCGCCGGAATTGAACTTCACCGCGCGCAGGTCATGCTGGTAGCCGCCCTGCAGGTGCACCAGCTCGCCGAACAGGCCCTCGCGCACCATCCGCAGCGCCGCCATCACGTCGCGGCGATAGCACACGTTCTCCAGCAGCATGTACGGGGTACCGGTGCGCAGCTGGGTGTCGAGCACGTCCCAATGGTCCTGCAGGGTGATCCCGGCCACCACCTCGCAGCCGACGGCGACGCCGGCCTGCATCGCGCCGATGGCCATCGGCGCGTGCCATTCCCAGGGCGTGGCGATGATCACCCCGTCCAGCCCGCCCGGCTCCAGCAGGCGCTTCCAGGCGTTCTCGTCGCGGTCCTGGCCGTAGGCGCGCGGCTTGGGCTTGCCGGCCTTGTCCACCTGCGCCAGCGCACGCCCGAGCATGATCGGCTCGATGTCGCACAGCGCCGCCACCTCCACGTCGTCGCGGCGCAGCAGTTCGGTGAGCAGGACCTGACCGCGCATGCCGGTGCCGATCATGCCCAGGCGCAGCCGCTCGCCGCGCGCCGGCGCCGGGAAGGCGGGAAGCAAGGCCGACGCGCCCAGTGCGGCGCTGCCGGCGAGGAAGTCCCTGCGCCTCATCGCAGCAATGTCCGGCTCAGGGCGCGGCGGCGGCGCGATAGTCCTGGTAGGACTTCTCCTCGACGTAGGCCGAGCCCAGGGCCAGGTTGATCTCCTTCTTCACCCGCGCGCGCTCGTCGTTCTCGAAGTAGACGCTGCGCGCCAGGCGCACGAATTCCGGGTCGAATTCCTGCGCCTTCTCCTTGATCCGGATATCGTCCTCGATCACCCACAGGCGCTCGTTGACCGCCTTCAGCTGCGCGCGCAGCTGGGCGATGTCGCCACCGGCGGCCGGATGCTGCATCCAGGTATGCTCCAGCGCGGACAGTTCCTTGCGCACGTTGGCCAGCTTGGCGGGGTCGGTCATGCGCTCGGACTTGATCTGCAGGATCGCGATCTTGTCGAGCAGTTCGCCGAAGGACACGGGGACCAGGATCTCGGACATGGCGGGCGCACCGGGGGCGTGACAGGACGGGGCCGACAGTCTAGCCCCCCGCGCGCCGGCACGGGCCGCGGTTGTACCGCCCCGGCCGCTTCCGTATCATGGCGGGCCCCGCGGACCGACCATGCCGCCGGGTCCCGGGAAGGTGGCAGAGTGGTCGAATGCGCCGGATTCGAAATCCGGTGTACCGGTCTCCGGTACCGTGGGTTCGAATCCCACCCTTCCCGCCAGAATCGCGACGAAGACGGGCCTGTCTGGGCCCGTCTTTTTCTTCGTCCGGACCACCGCGGCCGCCCCCTGTCCGACCGCCCCGGGTGAATGCGTTTATCCTGATCAAAGCGAAGCCGGCACGGACCCCATGATCGAGTTCGGACACCTGACCCACGTCGGCCTGCGCCGCCAGCTCAACGAGGACACCTACTACGGTGACGGCGAACTGGGCCTGTGGCTGGTGGCCGACGGCATGGGCGGGCACGCCTGCGGCGAGGTGGCCAGCGCGCTGGCGCGCGAGACCATCGTCCGCGAAATCCGCAGCGGCACCCCGCTGGCCCAGGCCATCCGCATCGCCGACGAGGAGATCATCCGGGTCTCGCGCCGCCGCAACGACGCCCTGCCGATGGGCACCACCGTGGTCGCCGCCCGGGTCCAGGGCCAGCGCTACGAGGTGGCCTGGGTCGGCGACAGCCGCGCCTACCTGTGGCGGGACGGCGCCCTGGCCCAGCTCAGCCAGGACCACAGCTACGTGCAGGCCCTGGTCGACCAGGGCGCACTGACCGCCGAGCAGGCCCGCACCCATCCGCACCGCAACGTGGTCACCCAGGCGCTGGGCGTGACCGATCCAGCGCACCTGAACGTGTCGATGACGGCCGGCGAGCTGCGCCCGGGCATGCAGTTGCTGCTGTGCAGCGACGGCCTGACCGAGGAAGTCGACGACGGCCGCATCGCCGACACCCTGGGCGGGCAGGACTGCAGTGCGCAGGAATGCGTGGACACCCTGGTGGCCGCCGCGCTGGATGGCGGCGGCTCGGACAACGTCACCGCAGTCCTGGTGCGCTGCCAGTAAGCGACGGCTTCTCCCTTCTGCCTGTGGCAGAAGGGGCCCGGAGGGAACGGGGCGTTAGTTCGGCGCCGCCGCCTCGTCCCACAACGCCCGCCCGGCTTTCTTGCGCAGGGTCTCCAGACGCCGCAGGTGCGCCTCCTGCTCCGCAGCGGCCACCCCGATCCGCGGCCGCTCCGCAGCCACCGGCGCGAATTCCGCCATCGCGGCCGGGCGCTGCAGCGCGGCCTGGGCCTCGCCGAAGCCCATCTCCTCCTGGCCGGAGGTCAGGGCGATGTACACGTCGGCCAGGATCTGGGCGTCGAGCAGCGCCCCGTGCAGTTGCCGATGCGAGTTGTCCACCCCCATGCGCTTGCACAGCGCGTCCAGCGAGTTGCGCTGGCCGGGAAAACGTTCGCGCGCCAGCAGCAGGGTGTCGACCACCGCGACCCGGTCGGCCATGCACCCGTAGCGCTCGCCCAGGCGCGACAGCTCGTAGTCGAGGAACCCCAGGTCGAAGGCGGCGTTGTGGATGATCAGTTCGGCGCCATCCACGAATTCGAGGAATTCGTCGACCACCTGCTCGAACGGCGGCTTGTCGGCCAGGAACTCCAGGGTCAGGCCGGTGACCTCCTGGGCACCGGCCTCGAACTCCCGGTCGGGCCGCAGATAGCGGTGGAAGTTGCGGCCGCTGGGCCGGCGCTCGAGCAGTTCCACGCAACCGATCTCGACGATGCGGTTGCCCTTCTTCCATTCCAGGCCGGTGGTTTCGGTGTCGAGGATGATCTGGCGCATGCGCGGTCAGTTTAGCGCGCCGGCATCGCGCACCTGCTGCGCCGCGCCGCGGGCGAGCCCGTCCACGCGCTCGTTGTCCGGGTCGCCGGCATGGCCCTTGACCCAGCGCCAGTCCACCCGGTGGCGCCCGGCAGCCGCGTGCAGGCGTTCCCACAGGTCGCGGTTCTTGACCGGATCGCCGCCGGAAGTCTTCCAGCCGCGGCGCACCCAGCCGGGCATCCATTCGGTGATGCCCTGGCGCACGTATTGCGAGTCGGTGTGCAGCACCACCGTGCAGGGCTCGCGCAGGGTTTCCAGCGCCACGATCGCCGCCATCAACTCCATCCGGTTGTTGGTGGTATCTGGCTCGCCGCCCGCCAACTCGCGCTCGTGCGCGTTCCAGCGCAGCAAGGCCGCCCATCCGCCCGGCCCTGGATTGCCGAGGCAGGCGCCGTCGGTGTGGATCTGGATCTTCTTCATCGCTCTCCCGCGGAAAGTCTCATGCGGCCGGCGCAGTACCGCGCCGCCACGCCAACGGCGCCGGCGCCACCGGCGCCAGGCCGCGTTTCTCGGCCACCACCACGCAACCCGCGCGCAGGGGCACGGCGGAGTCGCGCACCTCGCCGCCACGGGCCATCCGCCAGCGCGGCCCGAGAAAGCGCGGAGGATCGGCCCGCAATCCCAGCGCGCGCAGGCGCTGCACCCATGGGCCGCTGGCCGAGGCCGGCAGGTCGCGCACGCTGCGCAGCCGGTAGGGGCTCCATGGATTGGCCAGGAACAGCCACAGCCGCCCGCCTTCCACCAGCACCCGCGCGCATTCGTCCAGCAAGGCCCCGGCCTGCGCCGGGGAAGGATGCTGCAGCACGACCTCGCCCAGGCACTCGTTGGCCAGCGGCAGCGGCAACCCGCAGCGCACGGTGCCGGCATAGCCGCCCGCGCACTCGTGCAGGCACAGGCCGCAGCGTGGCGGCATCGGTGATTCGACCGTCACGGACGCCGCCGGCGCCAGCCATAACCAGGGCCGCGCAGGGCGCACCGCCAGGTGTGCGGCCAACCAGCGCCGCTCCTCGGCCAGCAGCCATTGCGCCTCCGGGCCGCTGAACCGGATCGGGGCGCCGGGTTGACGGCTGGACGCGGCGGCGGGCATGGTCGGGATTCTATGCGACTGAGCGCGCTGCCCGCATTCGAGGACAACTACATCTGGGTCCTGCGGGACGCCGGGCGCGCGCTGCTGGTCGATCCGGGCGATGCGGCGCCGGTGCTGGCGGCCGCGGCGCAGGGCCTGGAGCCGGCCGCGATCCTGCTCACCCACCATCACGCCGACCATGCCGGCGGCGTACCGGCGCTGCTGCAGCGCTGGCCGGGACTGCCGGTGTTCGCGCCCGCCGATGCGCGCATCGACCTGGAGTGCGAGCGCATCGCCGATGGCGAGCGGCTGCGGTTGCTGGAGCGCGAGGTACGCGTATTTGCGGTACCCGGGCACACGCGCAGCCACCTGGCCTTCGTGGTCGAAGGCCACCTGTTCTGCGGCGACACGTTGTTCAGCCTGGGCTGCGGCCGCCTGTTCGAGGGCACGCCGGCGCAGATGCACGATTCGCTGCAACGCCTGGCCACCCTGCCGGGCACTACCCGGGTCTGCTGCGGCCACGAATACACCCTGGCCAACGCCGCCTTCGCCGCCGCGGTGGAACCGGGCAACCCCGCCCTCCATGCACGCCGGGCCGAGGCGGCGCAGCAGCGCGCTGCCGGCCGGCCGACCCTGCCCTCCACCCTGGACGACGAACTGGCCTGCAATCCGTTCCTGCGCTGCGAGGTCGCCGCCGTGCGCGAGGCCGCGGGCGCGCGCCTGGGCCGCGCGCCCGCCGACGCAAGCGAGACCTTCGCCGCGCTGCGCGAATGGAAGGACGGCTTCCGCGCATGACTGCGCACCGCACCGCGCTGGCGGCACTGCTGGGGACCTGCCTGGTATCGGCCTGCGCCACCGCACCCAGGCCGGTGTCGCACGCGCCCGACCCGCCCGTGCCGGCGATCGGATCCGGAGCCGCTACGCCGATGCCGCTGCCGCCTGCACAGCCGCCTGCCACACCGGCGTCGCCGGCAGCCGCACCGCCGGCCAGCGAATCCTCGGCGGATGCACCAGCGGTCGCCCCCGTCGCCGTGACCGGGCTGGACGCCTACGAATCGTTCATCGCCGGATTGGCCGAGCCCGGATGCGACAACGCCGATCCACGCTGGCTGCGCCATTTCGCCCACGCCACCGAGCGGGTCGGCGACCCGGACGGCGATACCCTGGCGTTGTTCGCCCATGTGGTCGAAGCCTTGCGCCAGGCCGGGCTGCCCACGGAATTCGCGCTGATCCCGTTCGTGGAGAGCGGCTACAGGCCCGGCGCCCGGAGCAAGGCGGGGCCGGCGGGCATGTGGCAGTTCATCGCCGTCACCGCACGCGACCATGGCATGCGCATCGCCCCCGGCTACGACGAACGCCTGTCGCCGGCCAAGTCCACCCGCGCAGCGGTGCAGTACCTGGATGCGATGTACGACCGCTTCGACCGCAACTGGCGCCTGGCGCTGATGGCATACAACGCCGGCGAATTCCGGGTGAAACGCGCACTGGCGCGCAGCGGGGGGCATGCCGCCTCGGCCGCGCCGCACAGCCTGCCCGGCCTGTCCCCGGTCACCTACGCCTACGTGGAGAAACTGCACGCGCTGGCATGCTTGCTGGAAGAGGCCGGCGAGCGGCCGCAATGGCGCGCGCGCCTGGACCGTCCGGTGGTGCCACTGCTGGCGCGGCGGTTGGACGGTGCGCGCTCGCTGGATGGGTGGGCCGCGGCGCATGGCCATGACGCGGCCACCCTGCACCGCCTCAATCCCGGCCTGGCCGGCACCTGGCCGGCCGGCCACGCGCCGCTGGCGCTGGTTCCGGGCTTGGCACAGCCAGCCGCCGCCATCACGGACCCGGTCACGGCATCGACGGCGACCGCCGCCGAAACCGCCACCCACGAGGTGCAGCGCGGCGATTCGGTCTGGAGCATCGCCCGGCGCTACGGTGTCACCCGCGCACGCCTGCTGGAACTGAACGGATTGCACCCCCGCAGCGTGCTGCGACCGGGCATGATCCTGAAGACCCGCTAGCGCGGCACGTCGCGGCCCGCGCCGGGATCGCGGGCGGGCGCCCTTACAGTTGCGACTCCTCGACGATCACGTCGAAGCGCTTGCGCATCGCGCGGACGTATTCCTCGGCCGAGTCCGAGCCCTGGATCTGCTGCAGCTGGTTGCGGAACTGGGTGCGCTGGCCCGGCTCCAGTTCGGCCGGGTCACCCGGATGCACCGCACTGACCACGAATACCGCCTGGCGCTGGTCCGGCATCGCGAAGCGCCCCGCCACCGGCTTGCCCTCGCCCTCGGGCTGGGCGGCGAAGATGACGCGATTGGCTTCCGGCGAAGGCACCGGCACGCCGCGCGGCAGGCCCGGCAACGGCCTCACCTCGAGGCCGTCGGCGGCAGCGATCGCGGACAGCGCCTCGCCCGTGCGCAGGCGCGCGACCAGCGCATCGGCGGCGGCCTCGGCGGCCTGGTGCTGGCGGTCGGCGCGGATCGCCGCGACCACCTGGTCGCGGACCTCCTCCAAGGGCCGTGCCCGCTCGGGCACGTGTTCGACCACCCGGATCACCACGCTGCGGTCCGGACCCAGCTGGATCGGATCACTGGCGGTGCCGTCCTCGATCATCGCCTCGGAGAACGCCGCCTTCTTCACCTCGGGCGAAGCGCCGATCCCGATCGTGTCGGCGCGCGTGAACGGGCCGAGCTTCTGCACCTGCAGCCCGACCTGCTCGGCGGCCGGCGCCAGCGCCGAGGGATTCTGGTAGACCAGGTCGGTCAGGCGTCCGGTCAACTCGCTGTAGGCGCGCTCGCGATCGGCCTGGGCCTGCTCGCGCGCCAGTTCCTCGCGCACCTGCTCGAAGCCCACCTGCGCGCCCTGCTTGAGTTCGCGCAGCTGCAGCACGTGCCAGCCGAAATCGGTCTGCACCGGGCCGCGCACCTCGCCAGGCTGCATCGAGAACAGTGCCTCCTCGAACGGCGCCACCATCATGCCGCGCTCGACCCAGCCCAGGTCGCCACCGCCATCACGCGAGCCAGGATCCTCGGAATTGGCCCGCGCCAGCGCGGCGAAATCGGCGCCAGGCGCCTGCGCCTCGGCCGCGAGCCGGCGCGCCTTCTCCTCGGCGGCCTTGCGCGTGGCCTCGTCGGCACCGGGAGCGACCCGCACCAGGATGTGCGAAGCCAGGCGCTGTTCCGGCTCGGCGAAGCGCGCGCGCTCCTCCTCGAAGCGGCTGCGCAGGGTGGCCTCGTCGGCCGGCGCCGGCGCGGGCAGCTGGCTGGCGTCGACTTCGACGTACTCGATGGTCACTGCCTCCGGGCGCTTGAAGTCGCCCGGGTGGGCTTCGTACCACGCCTGGATCGCCGCGTCGTCCACCGCCGCGGTGTCCTCCGCCGGCGCCGGCAGGAGCGCGACCTCGAGGTCGCGCTTCTCCGCCGACAGGCGCACGATGCGGTCGAACTCCGCGTCGGTGAGGAATGCCGAGGTCGCCAGGCTGTCCGGGATCAGCCCCTGCTGCAGCGATTGCCGCACCAGCTGCTCGAACTGCTTGGGCGTCTGTGCCGGCACTTGCGCGGCCAGGGCCAGCTGGTAGCGGCTCAGATCGAACTTGCCGTCCACCTGGAACGCGGGGATCGAAGCGATGTACTCGGCGACCGTCGCATCGCCCACCGACACGCCGGCGCGCCCGGCGGCCAGTTCCAGCACCTTTTCGTCGATCAGCCGGTCCAGCACCCTGCGCTTGTTTTCCACCGACTCGAACTCGCGCGAATCGAACGCTTCGCCCTGCTCCTGCCGCTGGCGCATGCGCTCCTGCTCGAAGCGCTGGCGGAACTCGTCCACGCCCACCTCGCGGTGCTCCCACAACTTCGACACCGGCCACCACTTGGGTGCACCCTCCCACCACTTCGGCGGCGCCTTGACCTGGGCGACATTGTTGGCGCCCATGCCGCCGAGGTAGCTCTGGTCGATGACGAAGAGGAACGGGATCATCAGCAGCACGATGATGCCCGTGGCGACCCACCCCGAAGTCCCGTCGCGGAGTTTCTGCAGCATTTTTGCCAGCCCAGTTAAGCGGAATTTGGAACTGTCCAGTTTAACCCGTCATGGCCGTTCCGGGCGGCAATGGCCGCAGTCCCCGGAACCGGCCGGCGCGGGCCGCCGGTGCAGCGGAATCGTGGCCGCGGCGAGCGGCGACGGGAAAAGAGAAAGGCCCCTGGGGAACCAGGGGCCTTCCGGATAATGGCGGAGCGGACGGGACTCGAACCCGCGACCTCCGGCGTGACAGGCCAGCATTCTAACCGACTGAACTACCGCTCCGCGCTAAACGAACATTGTACTTCGATCCGCGCCCTTCATGCCAGACCGCGAGACACTCGCGGCAGGCTGGTGGGTGCTGAGGGTTTCGAACCCCCGACCCTCGCCTTGTAAGGGCGACGCTCTACCGCTGAGCTAAGCACCCGGGTGCATGCACCCTGCCTGGGCAGCGGGGCCGATCAGTTTACCGCGTCCTTGAGGGCCTTGCCAGCCTTGAACGACGGATTCTTCGAGGCCTTGATCTTGATGGTCTCGCCGGTCTTCGGGTTGCGGCCGGTGCGGGCGGCGCGCTTGCGTACCTGGAAGGTGCCGAAGCCCACCAGGGTCACCGTGTCGCCCTTCTTCAGCGCCTTGGTGATGGAGTCGATCACCGCGTCCACCGCACGGGCGGCCTCGGCCTTGGTGACTTCGGCTTCGCCGGCGACGGCATCGATCAGATCGGTCTTGTTCATTCTTCTTTGCTCCCTGTGCGGCCTCGCCGCGAGATGAGTGGCCGGGCCCGCTCCACGTCGTCGGGGCGTGCCCTTTCGGTCCGGTGCCACCGTGCGGGCAGGCCGCTGGCGGGTGTGCCCGTTATACAGGGCGCTCCCCCCTTGCCGCAACCGCAAATCCCGTGATTGCGCAGGTTTTCCGCTATCCGCGCGACGGAATGCCCGCCGCGCGCAGGGCCGATCAGTGGGTCGTGTCGGCCTGGTCCCGCGCCGGGCGCGGGCGCCGGCCGCTCGGCGAGGT
>JAFLEA010000077.1 GCA_017302035.1 Lysobacterales bacterium | reverse complement strand
GCGGCCAGGGCCTCCTCGACCTGCACGCCGGCGCCCTCGAGCAGGGTGGCGGCCTCGGCCAGGCGCGGCTCGTCGGCAGCCGCGCGGGCCAGGCCGGCGCGGGCCTGCTGCAATTGCCGGGAAAGCGACGGCGCCTCGTCGCCGCCCAGTCGGGCCAGGGCTTCATCGCAGGCGGCGATCAGGCCGGCGGCATTGGCCTGGCGGCGGTGGGCCGTATCCAGTGCCTCCAGCGCGGCCGGGTCGAGATCCTCGCGTTGCAGTTCGGCGAGCTGGTGCTGCAGCCAGCCGATCCGGTCGGAGACATCGCCCTGCGCCTGCAGGCCGTGGCGCTCGTCGAGCAGGGCTTGCCAGGCGGTCGCAGCGGCGCGGACGCGGGTCCGTGCAGGCTCGTTGCGGGCATGGCCGTCGAGCAGGGCCAGTTGGCTGGCGCGGGAGAGCAGGGCCTGGTGTTCGTGCTGGCCGTGGATCTCCACCAGCAGGCCGGCCAGTTCGGCCAGCTGCGCCAGAGTTGCCGGACGGCCGTTGATCCAGGCGCGCGAGCCGCCGTCGGCACGGATCACCCGGCGCAACTGGCACTGGCTGTCCTCGTCCAGCGCGTTGTCGCGCAGCCATTCAAGCGCGGCCGCACTGGCGGACAGGTCGAAATCGGCCGCCAGTTCGGCGCGCTCGCTGCCGTGGCGGACCACGCCGCTGTCGGCGCGCAGGCCGGAGAGGAAGCCCAGCGCGTCCACCAGCAGCGACTTGCCGGCGCCGGTCTCGCCCGAGATCACGGTCATCCCCGGCCCGAACTCCAGTTCGGTGGCGCGGACGACGGCGAAGTCCTTGAGGGCGAGGTGGGTCAGCATCGGCGCATTGTAGTGGGCGAGGGCGCATCCGGATGCTGCCCCGCCGTAGTCGCACCCCGCGCGACGGGGTAGGCAAAAGTTTCGACTTCGGCCGCGGCAGCGCTGCGTGTGTGGGGGGGCGAAGAAGGCGCTCTTGTTCGCACCGCTTGCGGTACGGCCGCCCCGGCGCTATGTAGTCGGCATGACCGCACCCGCCCTGTCCCTGGATCCCCGCGCCCGCCAGTTGCTGCGGACCCTGATCGGGCGCTACATCCATGACGGCGAGCCGGTCGGCTCGCAGACCCTGGCCCGGCATGCCGGGCTGGACGTGAGCCCGGCCACGATCCGCAACATTCTCGCCGACCTGGAAGACAGCGGCCTGCTCAGTTCGCCGCATGCCTCGGCCGGGCGGGTGCCGACCGTGCAGGGCTATCGGGTGTTCGTCGACAGCCTGCTCCAGGTCCGCTCCCTGGGCGAGCGCGAAGTGGCCAAGCTGCGCGCCGAACTGACCGCCGGCGCCGGCGGCACCCAGGCCCTGCTCGGCAACGCCTCCGAACTGCTGTCGGCGATGACCCACTTCGTCGGCGTGGTCGGCGCGCCGCGGCGCGAGCAGTTCGCCTTCCGCCAGATCGACTTCGTGCCGCTGGGCGGACGCCGGGTGCTGGCGATCGTGGTGTTCGCCGACGGCGAAGTGCAGAACCGGGTAGTGGAGCCGCAGCGCGTCTTCGCCCCGGAAGAACTGGAACGGGTCGCCAACTACCTCAACGCCCACTGCGCCGGCCGGCCGCTGGCGCAGATCCGCGCGACCCTGCTGCACGAACTGCGCCAGGCCCGGGACGAGATGGAACTGCTGCTGGCGCAGTCGGTGGAACTGGCCGAGCGGGCCCTGGAGCCGCCGGGCGACGACATGGTCCTGGCCGGGCAGACCCGGCTGATCGGGTTGCAGGACCTGTCCGACGTGGAGCGGCTGCGCGAACTGTTCGACGCCTTCGCCCGCAAGCGCGAGATCCTGCAACTGCTCGAGCGTACCCAGCGCGCCCCGGGCATGCGCATCTTCATCGGCGAGGAAACCGGGCTGGCGCCACTGGACGGAGTCTCGCTGGTCACTGCGCCCTACGGCGCCGGTGGCCAGGTACTGGGCGTGCTGGGCGTGATCGGCCCCACCCGGATGGCTTACGACCGGGTGATCCCGGTGGTCCAGGCCGCCGCCGACGCGCTCGGCGAGGCATTGCAGCCACCTGGTGAGAGGCCGGATCCGGCGTCCTGAAGCCCGTGGGGCGGACTTTAGCCCAGGAGCCCCCCGCGTTCCCGCGCAGGCAGGATGCGCGTCGGGTTCCCGCCTGCGCCGGAACGGCAAAGGTTGTTCTTGGACACGCCTTGAATCGTCCCGCGCCGGCCCCCATTGGGTCGGGGATGGGCGGCCGGAGGCGCCGCCACGGAGCCGATCGAATGATTGAGAACGACCCCCCGACCCCCGCCGGCGACGAGACCGAAGCCCGCCTCGAAGTGCAGTTGCGCGACGAGATCGAGGCCCTGCGCGGCGAGCTGGAGCAACTGCGCGCCGAGTCCCTGCGCGAGCGCGCCGACCTGGAAAACCAGCGCAAGCGCGTGGCCCGCGACATCGAGCAGGCGCGCCGCTTCGCCAACGAACGCCTGCTCGGCGAATTGCTGCCAGTGTTCGACAGCCTCGACGCCGGCCTGGCCGCCGCCGGTGGGCAGGGCGGCCCGCTCAAGGAGGGCCTGGACCTGACCTACCGCCAGTTGCTGAAGGTGGCCGGCGACAACGGCCTGAGCGTGGTCGATCCCGTCGGCCAGCCGTTCGATCCGGAGCGCCACCAGGCCATCAGCCAGGCCGACCCGGGCAATGCGGCGCCGGGCAGCGTGCTGCAGGTGTTCCAGAAGGGCTACGTCCTCAACGACCGCCTGCTGCGCCCGGCGCTGGTGGTGGTCGCGCGCCACGACTGAACCGGGGCCGCCGCCGCGGCGGCACCCACTTGAACGGCGCCGGCGCGCCCCTATCTAGCTGACAGGGCCGATGAACCAGCGGCCAGCCACATTCCCGAGGGAGCAGACACAATGAGCAAGATCATCGGCATCGACCTGGGCACCACCAATTCCTGCGTGGCGATCATGGAGGGCGGCAAGGCCCGGGTGATCGAGAACGCCGAGGGCGATCGCACCACCCCGTCCATCGTCGCCTACACCAAGGACGGCGAGGTGCTGGTCGGCGCGCCGGCCAAGCGCCAGGCGGTCACCAACCCGAAGAACACCTTCTACGCGGTCAAGCGCCTGATCGGGCGCAAGTTCACCGATGCCGAGGTCAAGAAGGACCTGGACCTGGTGCCGTACGGCATCGTCGCCCACGACAACGGCGACGCCTGGGTGCAGACCGCCGACGGCCGCAAGATGGCCCCGCAGGAGGTCTCGGCCAAGGTCCTGGAGAAGATGAAGAAGACCGCCGAGGCCTTCCTCGGCGAGACCGTGACCGAGGCGGTGATCACCGTGCCGGCCTACTTCAACGACAGCCAGCGCCAGGCGACCAAGGACGCCGGCCGCATCGCCGGCCTGGACGTCAAGCGCATCATCAACGAGCCCACCGCCGCGGCCCTGGCCTACGGCCTGGACAAGGCCGGCGGCGACCGCAAGATCGTGGTCTACGACCTGGGCGGCGGCACCTTCGACGTGTCGATCATCGAGATCGCCTCGGTCGACGGCGAGAAGCAGTTCGAGGTGCTGGCCACCAACGGCGACACCTTCCTCGGCGGCGAGGACTTCGACGCGCGCGTGATCGACTATCTGGTCGAGGAGTTCCAGAAGGACCAGGGCATCGACCTGCGCAAGGACCCGCTGGCCCTGCAGCGCCTGAAGGACGCGGCCGAGCGCGCCAAGATCGAGCTGTCGAGCGCGCAGCAGACCGAGGTCAACCTGCCGTACATCACCGCCGACGCCTCCGGGCCGAAGCACCTGACCATCAAGCTGACCCGGGCCAAGCTCGAGGCCCTGGTCGACGACCTGGTGAAGAAGACCATCGAGCCGTGCCGCACCGCGCTCAAGGACGCCGGCCTGCGTGCCAGCGACATCGGCGAGGTGATCCTGGTCGGCGGCCAGACCCGCATGCCCAAGGTGCAGGCGGCGGTGGCCGAGTTCTTCGGCAAGGAGCCGCGCAAGGACGTCAACCCGGACGAGGCCGTCGCGCTGGGCGCGGCGGTGCAGGGCGGCGTGCTGGCCGGCGACGTCAAGGACGTGCTGCTGCTGGACGTGACCCCGCTGAGCCTGGGCATCGAGACCCTGGGCGGCGTGTTCACCAAGATCATCGAGAAGAACACCACCATCCCGACCAAGGCCTCGCAGGTGTTCTCCACCGCCGAGGACAACCAGTCGGCGGTGACCGTGCACGTGCTGCAGGGCGAGCGCGAGCAGGCCCGCTTCAACAAGTCGCTGGCCAAGTTCGACCTCACCGGCATCGATGCGGCCCCGCGCGGCATGCCGCAGGTGGAGGTGTCGTTCGACATCGACGCCAACGGCATCGTCCACGTCACCGCCAAGGACAAGAAGACCGGCAAGGAGCAGAAGGTCGAGATCAAGGCCGGTTCGGGCCTGTCGGACGAGGAGATCCAGCGCATGGTCGCCGACGCCGAGGCGCACCGCGAGGACGACAGGAAGTTCCACGAGCTGGTGCAGGCGCGCAACCAGGCCGACGGCCTGGTCCACGCCACCCGCAGCGCGATCGCCGAACACGGCAGCAAGGTGCCGGGCGACGTGATCGGCCGGGTCGAGGGTGCCATCGCCGAGCTGGAGACCGCGCTCAAGAGCGACGACAAGGGCCAGATCGAGGCCAAGTCCAAGGCGCTGGAGGAGGCCGGGCAGTCGCTGTACGCGGCTGCGGCCGCCGCTGCGCAGGGCGATGCCGGCAGCGCCGGCCCGGCCGGGGGCAGCGCCTCCGGCACGCCGGACGACGTGGTCGACGCCGAGTTCACCGAAGTCAAGGACGACGACAAGAAGTGAGCCGCGACGGCGCCCAGGCGCCTGCGGCCCCGCAGCCCGCGCCATCGAAACGGTGGCGCGGGCTGTCGCATGAAAGTCCGATGGAATCCCGATGAGCAAGCGCGATTACTACGAAGTGCTGGGCGTGGCCCGACAGGCCAGCGACGACGAATTGAAGAAGGCCTATCGCCGCTGCGCGATGAAGCACCACCCGGACCGCAATCCGGGCGACGCCGCCGCCGAGGTCGCGTTCAAGGAGTGCAAGGAGGCCTACGAGGTCTTGTCCGATCCGGCGCGGCGCCGCGCCTACGACACGCACGGCCATGCCGCGTTCGAGCACGGCATGGGCGGTGGCGCCGGCCCGGGGCCGGACATGAACGACATCTTCGGCGACATCTTCGGCAGCATCTTCGGCGGTGCCGGCGGTCCGCGCGCGGCCCGCCGTGGCGCCGACATCGGCTACGTGATGGAGCTGGACCTGGAGGAAGCGGTCGCCGGGATCGAGAAGCGGATCGAGATCCCGACCCTGGCCGAATGCGGTCATTGCAAGGGCAGCGGTTCGGAAGACGGCAAGGTCGAGACCTGCGGCACCTGCCACGGCCGCGGTCAGGTCCGTTTCCAGCGCGGCATCTTCACCATGCAGCAGGGTTGCCCCGAGTGCGGCGGCCGCGGCCAGATCGTGCGCAACCCGTGCAAGGCCTGCCACGGCGCCGGCCGGATCGAGGACGAGAAGGTCCTGTCGGTGAAGATCCCCGCCGGCGTGGACAGCGGCGACCGGATCCGCCTGCAGGGCGAGGGCGAGGCCGGGCCGCCGGGCACCCCGCCGGGCGACCTGTACGTGGAAGTGCGGGTGCGCGAGCACGAGCTCTTCCGCCGCGATGGCGACGACCTGCATTGCGAGGTGCCGATCCGGATCTCGCAGGCGGCGCTGGGCGACACCGTCACCGTGCCGACCCTGGACGGCGAGGCGGAGATCCGGATTCCCGCCGAGACCCAGGCCGGCAAGGTGTTCCGCCTGCGCGGCAAGGGCGTGCGCTCGGTGCGCAGCCGCGGCGCCGGCGACCTGTACTGCCGGATCGTGGTGGAGACCCCGATCAACCTCACCGCCCCGCAGCGCGAGCTGCTGGAGAAGTTCGAGGCCACCTTCACCGGCGAGGACGTGCGCAAGCATTCGCCGCGCTCGGCCACCTTCCTGGATGGCGTGAAGTCGTTCTTCGGACGGATCACGTCGAACTGATCGGCCGCCGCCCTGCGTTCCGTTGCAGTTGAAACGCTGCGCGCCCCCGAAGCGGGGGCGCGCTAGCATGCGTGTTCCATGCACGCCACCGACACGATGATCGACGCGCCGGACAACCCGCGCCCCCCGGTTTCGCCGCCAGCCACGCCGACCATCGGCCTGGTCGGCAGCGCCGGGGCCTATGGCGCGTGGTTGCGGCGTTTCTTCGAACAGCGCATGGGCCTGCGCGTGCTCGGCCACGATCCGGTCGACGCAGGCAGCGACTCGCCCGAGCGGCTGGTCGAAGAGGCCGACGTGCTGGTGTTCTGCGCGCCCATCCGGCATACGCCCGAACTGATCGGGCGCTACGCGGCGCTGTCGGCCGGGCGCGAACGCGGCCGCCTGTGGCTGGACATCACCTCGCTCAAGCAGGCGCCGGTGGCGGCGATGCTCGGGTCGCAGGCCGAGGTGGTCGGCCTGCACCCGATGACCGCGCCGCCGAAGGCGCCCACGCTCAAGGGCCGGGTGGTGGTGGTGTGCGAGGCGCGCCTGCAGGCATGGCAGCCATGGCTGCAGGAACTGCTCGACGCGCTGCAGGGCGAGTATGTGCACGCCGCGCCCGCGCAGCACGACCGGGTGATGGCGCTGGTGCAGGCGCTGGTGCATGCGGTCCACCTGGGCCAGGCCGGCGTGCTGCGCGAACTGGCCGCCGAACTGGGCGGGCCGGCGGCGCTGCTGCCGTTCCGCTCCACCGCCTTCGAGATGGACATGGCCGCCATCGCCCGGATCCTGTCGCTGAACCCGGCGATCTACGAGGACATCCAGTTCGGCAACCCGCATGCCGGCGAGGTGCTGGAGCGGCTGGAGTCGCAGGTGGCCCGGCTGCGGGCGCTGGTCGCGCGCGGCGACGACGGCGCGCGCGGCGAGTTCCGCAGCCAGTTCCTCGACGCCAACCGCCAGGCCTGGGGCCAGGCCGCGGCCGAGGGCGGCTACACTTTCGAACGCATCGGCTACCTGCTGGCCGACCTGACCGAGACCCGCCGCCTGAGCGTGCACCTGCCGCAGGACCGCGCCGGTTCGCTGCGGGCCTTGCTGCACGTGTTCGAGGAGCATGGCATCAGCCTGTCCTCGATCCATTCCTCGCGCACCCCGGCCGGCGAAGTGCATTTCCGCATCGGTTTCGATGCCGGCGCCGACCTGGACTCGCTGCGCGCCGCCGCCGAGGCGATCGACCGCAGCGGGCTGGGGCGGGTGCTGGAGCAGCCCTGAAGGCCACGGCATCCGGACCCTAGGATGCGCGGCGCGCCCCCTCGGCCAGCCGCTGCGCCAGCTCGTCCGGCGGCAGGCCCGGCGCGAACAGGAAGCCCTGGCCGACCGGCACCCCCAGTTCGAGCAGGAAGCGCCGCTGCGCCTCCAGCTCCACGCCCTCGGCGACCAGGCCCAGGCCCAGGCTGCGCGCGATCGCGCCCACCGCCTCGCACACGGCCACGTCCGAGCGGTTGTCCGGCACCCCCTCGACGAACAGCTGGCTCAGCTTGAGCCCATGGATCGGCAGCCGGCGCAGGTAGTTCAGCGCGCTGTAGCCCTCGCCGAAATCGTCGATGGTCAGGACCACGCCCATCCGCCGCAGCTCGGCGAAGGTGCGCAGGGTGGCCGGCGCGTCCTCGATCAGCACCCGTTCGGTGAACTCCAGTTCCAGTGCCGAGCCGGGCAGGTCGAACTCGCGCAGGGTCTCGGCCACTTTCACCGCCAGGTCTTCGGCCACGAACTGGCGGTAGGACACGTTCACCGCCACCCGCACCACGCCCAGCCCCTGTTCGCGCCATTCGCGCACCTGGCGGCAGGCCTCGCGCAACACCCAGTCGCCGATGCGGACGATGTCGCCGGTGGTCTCGGCATGGCCGATGAACAGGTCCGGGCGCAATTCGCCCAGCTGGTGGCTCTGCCAGCGGATCAGCGCCTCGGCGGCGACCATGTGGCCGTTGCGCAGGTCGACCTGCGGCTGGTAGACCAGGCGGAACTCGCGGTTGTCCAGTGCGCGCCGCAGCTGGGTCTCGATCTGCAGCCGGTCCTGCTGCTTCTGCGCCAGGTCCGGGGTGAACGTCTGCCAGCCGTTGCGGTTGCGGCGCTTGCAGTCGTACATGGCGATGTCGGCGTTCTGGATCAACTGCTGCGGCCGGTTGCCGTCGGTCGGCGCATACGCGATGCCGATGCTGGCGCTGATCGTGAACTCGTCCTCGCCGAACAGGAACGGTTGGGCCAGGGCGCGCAGGATCGTGGCGGCCAGCCGCGGCGCCTGCGCCGGGTCGTCGCCGTCGCACAGCACCAGGAATTCGTCGCCGCCGAAGCGCGCCAGCAGGCCTTCGGTGCCGATGGCCTGGGCGATGCGCTGGCCGGTGCGCACCAGCAGCTGGTCGCCGGCGCCGTGGCCGAGCACGTCGTTGACCGTCTTGAACCGGTCCAGGTCGATGTACAACACCGCCACCCCGGCGTGGGCCGGCTCGTGCAGGCGTGCGTCCAGTTCGGCCAGGATCGCATCGCGGTTGAGGATCCCGGTGAGCGGGTCGGTGCGCGCCTGGATGCGCAGGGTCTCCTCGGCCTGCTTGCGTTCGGTGATGTCCTGCAGGGTTCCGGCCACGCGCGGCGAGGCGTGCTTGCCGGGCTCGACCTCGCCGATCATGCGGATCCAGAAATTGTGGCCGTCGCCGCGCAGGCCCTGCAGCTCCAGGTCGAAGCCGTCGCGCTGGGCGAGCGCGCGTTCCAGCGCGCTTTCCAGCCGGTGCCGGTCGCCGCTGCGCAGGCGTTCGAGCAGGTCGTCCATGGCATGGCGGCCGGCGCCCAGGCCGACGATGCGCAGCGCCTCGCCGGTCAGGTACAGGCGCTGGCGGCCGCGGTCCCATTCCCAGCCGCCGATGTGCGCCAGCGACTGGGCGCGGTCGAACAGGGTGCTGTCGCGCTTGAGTTCGGTGATGTCGCTGAACAGCACGAACACGTGGTCGGCTTCGTCGCGGCCGGAGGAAAACACCGGAACCGTGGTCGCCGACACCCATACCATGCGGTCGCTGGGCAGATGGTGCAGGCCGACGGTGGTGCTGGGCACGACCTGGCCGCTGCGCAGGGCGCGTTGCGGCGGCCATTTTTCTTCCGGCAGCAGGCGGCCGTGCTCGTCGACGATGATCCACTCGCGCGGGCGCGTGCGCAGGTCGCTGTCCAGGCTGGGGCCGAGGATGCGGTGCGCGGCCGGATTGGCCGAAAGCAGGTGGAAGTCGCGGTCGAACAGGATCACGCCCTTGTCGATCGACTCCATCAGCAGCCGGTAGCGCGACTCGGCCTGCCAGCGCCCGCTCAGGTCGCGGGCCACCGCGACGATGCACTTGCGGCCGGCGTGGACGAACCCGGCCGAGTGCACCTCGACCGGGAAGCGGCTGCCGTCGCCGCGCATGTTGGTGACCTCGATGACGTAGGTCTCGCCGCGGTTGAGGGTCTCCCAGACCGGCTTGAGGTGGTCCGGCGGCAGGTCCGGGTTGAGGGTCTCGATCGGCTGGTCGATGATCTCCTCGCGCGGACGGTTGTAGGCGCGGATCCCGGCCTTGTTGAGGTCCAGCACGATGCCGGTCTCGCTGAGGACGCTGACCGGGTCGGGCACCGCGTCGAACAGGGCGTGGTAGCGCAGGCGCGCGGTCTCGCCCTCGGCCAGGGCCTGGCGCAGCGCATCGCGCGCCAGGCCCAGCAGTTCGCGCGAGGCGGCCGGCACCGCGGTCCCGGCCAGGGCGGCGTCCAGGGCGGCCAAAACCGCCTCCGGCTCCGCGCCGGGCACGGATTCGGGGTCGGCCTGGCCGGTCGCGCTCATGCGGCCGCCAGTGCCCGCCCGACCTTGCTGCCGGTTTCGCGCCCCAGCCGCGCCGCCAGCCAGCGGCCGGTTTCGGCCAGCGCTTCCAGGTCGATGCCGGTGTCGATGCCCATGCCGTGCAGCATATACACCAGGTCCTCGCTGGCAACATTGCCGCTGGCACCGCGGGCGTAGGGGCAGCCGCCGGTGCCGGCCACCGCCGAGTCGGCCACCCGTACCCCCGCCTCGATGCAGGCTGCCACGTTGGCCAGGGCCTGGCCCCAGGTGTCATGGAAATGCACCGCCAGCGCGTCCATCGGCACCTCGCTGGCCACCGCCAGCAGCATCTCCCGCGCCTTGTGCGCGGTGCCCACGCCGATGGTGTCGCCCAGCGATATCTCGTAGCAGCCCAGCGCGTGCAGACGCCGGGCCACGCGTACCACGTCGGCCAGCGGGACTTCGCCCTGGTAGGGGCAGCCGAGCACGGTGGAGACGTAGCCGCGCACGCGCACGCCATCGGCCCGCGCCTGCGCCAGCACCGGCACGAAGCGATCGATGGATGCGTCGATCGAGGCGTTGACGTTCCTCAGGTTGAAGGCCTCGGAAGCGGCGGTGAACACTGCGACCTCCGTGGCACCGGACGCCAGCGCGCGCGCATAGCCCTGTTCGTTGGGCACCAGGACCGGGTAGGACACGCCGGGGCGGCGCCGGATGCCGGCCATCACCTGCGCCGCGTCGGCCAGCTGGGGAACCCATTTCGGGCTGACGAAGCTGGTCGCCTCGATGCTGCGCAGTCCGGTGGCCGAAAGCCGGTCGACCAGTTCGATCTTGTCGGCGGTGGCGACCATCGCCGATTCGTTCTGCAAGCCGTCGCGTGGGGCGACCTCGACGATGCGGACGAAATCGCTCATGCGGTTTCCGCCTCGATGGCGACGATGGCAAGCACCGCATCGGCCTCGACGAAATCGCCGGCGGCCACGCGCAATTCGGACACCACGCCCGCCCGCGCGGCGCGGACCGAGAGCTCCATCTTCATCGCTTCCATCACCAGCAGTTCGGCGCCCGCGGCCACGGCCTGGCCGGCGCCGGCTTTCACCAGCACCACCCGGCCGGGCATCGGCGCCAGCACGCGGCCGTCGCCGCCGGCTTCGTCGCCGCCTTCGCCGCGCTCGGCCGGCAACCAGCGCAACGGCAGTCGGCGATGGCCGTCGTGCAGCTCCAGCAGATCGCCATCGAAGAATGCGGACAACTGCCGGGCCTGGCCATCGATGCGCAGTTCGAGCATGCCCCCGGCCAGGCGGGCACCGGCGAGGGCGTGATGCCGGCCATCCACTTCGATGTTCCAGTCGCCGCCGTGGCCGCGGGCCGTGGCCTCGTGGACCGCGCCGCCGGCCTGCAGCCGGAGCCTGCGCGGTGCGCGTCCGCGCAGGCGCCAGCCGTCAGCCAGTGCCCAGGGCGAGACCGGGTCGCCGCTGGCCGCCGCG
>JAFLEA010000076.1 GCA_017302035.1 Lysobacterales bacterium | reverse complement strand
GGCCCGTGGCGCAGTGGCGTTGCGCGGGTCCAACGGAGTGATGCCCGAGAGGCCGAAGGGGCTCCCCTGCTAAGGGAGTATAGGGTCAAAAGCTCTATCGAGGGTTCGAATCCCTCTCACTCCGCCAACCTCTAACTTATTGATTTCGTATAAGTGTAGAGCGTTGCGTTGGACAATCGCATGGACACTTCCATGCGACTTCCCCAGTACATCATCCGCCAGCGTGGCGGCTTCTATTTCCGCCTTGTCGTTCCGGCTCGCCTGCGGCCGCGCGTCGGCTTGCGCGTCGTCAAGCGCTCGCTGTGCACGCGCGAACCCCTCATTGCCCAGGTGCGCGCACTGGCGCTGGCCAGTCGCTACCATCGGGCTTTCCGGGCAATGGAGAAGGCGATGACAAAATCGCTTGACGAACTGCTAGCAGGGGCTGAGGCCGCCTTTCAGGAGGGCAGGACCAGGGACCTGACCCTGACCCTGCCCAACGGTGCGCGACTGGAAACCTCGCCCAACGATCCGCCCGAGGTCCACGCCGAACTGTTGAACATGGCCCGCAACCTGGCCGCCGCAGGTCTTGCCCCCGCAACGGCCACACCCGCGCAGGCGCCGGCAGTACCGGCGACGAATGGCCCTGGGCTCACCCTGGGCCAGGCCATCGCCGACTTTATCCCCTACAAGCGCCAGTCAGTCACCGGCAAGACCGCCGACAGTTACGCCGAGCGGTTGGCCGCGTTCCGCGACCATGTGGGCGCGGATGTCCTTTTGCGCGACATCGGGCCGGATATCTGCGGCGCGTACTACTTGGCCCTGATTTCGCCGCCGACCTCCTACACCAAGAACTACGCGGGCAATATCTTGTCCGCGATTTCCGGGCTGTTTGCGTGGGCGATGACGCACCGGCATTACCCGAAGGGCGCCAACCCCACTCACGGGCACAAGGAACTTTCACGCGAGGAGTTGAACGCCAAGGCGAACGGTATGGGCTGGGAGCCGTTCGACGCGATCCAGTTGATCGACATTTTCAACCCCCTACGCTTCTCCATGCTGCCCACGCACCACCGCTGGTTGCCGGTGTGCCTGCTCTATACCGGGGCACGGCCTGACGAACTGGCCGCGCTGGAACTGGCAAAGATCAAGCGGGCAGGTGATTGGGATTACATCGAAATCAACCGGGGCAAGACGGCCAGCGGTATGCGACTGGTGCCACTCCACCCGGAACTGGTTGAACTGGGTTTCATGGAGCACGTCGAACAGTTACGGGCTGCCGGTGAAGTGCGGCTGTTCCCGCAATACGAGCAGGCCGAAGGCTCGACCACCAGCACAAGCAACGCAGGCGGCAAGGCGTTCTCTGCCTACCTGGCGCGCACGGGCGTGGTGAAGGAGAACGAGGGCGCGAAGATCGGGCTGCGTTCGTTCCGCACGACGGTGGCGGCCGTTATGGCCTTCTCCGGCACTGACCATGGGCTACAAGAGCGCTTCATGGGGCACCAGGAGACGACCGGCCCCCTGACGATTGACCCAGGGGCTGCGAAGAAGGGGGCCATCACCCAGTCCGTCCATCACGCGAACTACGCGGGCAAGGCCATGCTGAAAAAGCAGATGATCGGGCCGTGGCTGGACGCACTGGCGAAGGCCTGTCACCCGGCGCTGAACTGGGCGGACCAAGGGGTGGTTGATATCGAGCGCTTGCGGCACCTTCTCGGCCAGGTCGAGGAGCGCCGCGACGGCGTGGAGTGACTCCGCCGGGGCATAATGGCCACACCAGGGGACGCGAACGGTGGGGAGCCGATGACGCCACAGGATTTCATCGCCAAATGGCGCAACGGGGGCGACGAGCGCCGGGATTTTCAATCGTTCTTTGATGACCTGTGCCGGCTCCTGGGCCACCCCACGCCACGCGAGGCGGACCCGGAACACACCTGGTTCACCTACGAATACGGGGCCAGCAAGACCACTGGCGGCGAGGGGTGGGCGGACGTTTGGAAGCGAGGATTCTTCGGGTTCGAGGCCAAGGGTACCGGCAAGGACCTGGGCAAGGCCTACGCGCAGTTGAAGATGTACGCCGACGCGCTGGAAAACCCGCCGCTGCTGATCGTGAGCGACCTCCAACGGTTCGAGATACACACCAACTTCACCAACGCGGTGAAGCAGGTCCACCGTTTCACGGTGGAGGACTTGGCCAGCCACGAAACGCGCCGCCTGCTGTCCGCCGCGTTCAACGACCCGCAGCAACTGCGCCCAGGTACGACCCGCGCGGACATTACCAAGGAAGCGGCGGGCAAGTTCGCTGCCCTAGCCGACGCACTCCGCCAGCGCGGTCACGAACCGCACACGGTGGCGCACTTTCTCAACCGTCTGCTGTTCTGCATGTTCGCCGAGGATATCGGCCTGCTGCCCGACCACATCTTTTCCAAACTGGTGCGCAGCGTCCAGGACAAGCCCGACCAGTTCGAGGCGCGCGCCGCCGCTTTGTTCGCTGCAATGAAGGGTGGCGGTGATTTTGCACTGACCGAAATCGAATACTTCAACGGCGGCCTGTTCGAGGACGCCAGCACGTTGCGTCTGGAAGCGCCGGAACTGGCGACCTTGGACCAGGCGGCCCGCCTGGACTGGTCCGAGATCGATCCGAGCATTTTCGGCACGCTATTTGAGCGTGGCCTGGACCCGAACAAGCGCAGCCAGTTGGGCGCGCACTATACCGACCCCGATACGATCATGAAGATCGTCGGGCCGGTGGTGGTGGATCCGCTCCTGGCCGAATGGGAGGCGGAAAAAGCGGCAATCGCCGCCACCCTGGACAAGGCGAAGACCAAGGGCGTGCCGAAGGCGGCACAGCAGCGGTTCAATGCGTTCCTGGAACGCCTGCGCGCGTTCCGCGTGCTTGACCCGGCCTGCGGCTCCGGCAACTTTCTGTTTCTGGCCCTGCGCGCATTGAAGGGGCTGGAAAGCCGCGTGTTGTGGGAGGGGGAAGCCCTGGGCCTGGGCCGACAGGTGCCGAGCGTGGGGCCTGCCAATGTCCTGGGCATTGAGTTGAACGAGTACGCCGCAGACCTGGCGCGGTTGACCGTGTGGATCGGTGAAATCCAGTGGATGATCCAGAACGGCTATGGCGTGCGCCGTAACCCGATCCTTCAAGCCCTGGGCGGGATCGAGAACCGCGACGCGCTACGGAACCGTGATGGGACAGAAGCCATCTGGCCGACGGCGGATGTGATCGTGGGCAATCCGCCATTCGTCGGCAATCGCAAGATGGTGGGCGAACTCGGCAGGGTCTACGCGGACGCCGTGCGCGACCTGTACGAGGGCCGCGTTTCGCGCAGCGCGGATTTTGTCTGCTTCTGGTTCGCCAAGGCAGACGACGCCATCCGCAGCGGGGCCACCCGGCGCGCCGGTTTGGTTGCCACCAACAGCATACGAGGCGGCGCTAATCGCGAGGTCCTGGATCGTGTGCTGGAACAGTCCAGGATTTTCGAGGCATGGAGTGATGAGGCTTGGGTCAACGAAGGCGCGGCGGTGCGTGTGTCGCTGATTTGTTTCGGCGACAGTGCCCAGGGGGCAGAACTCGACGGCGCGGCAGTCGGGACGATTACGTCCAGCCTAGTCGAACTCGTCCACCACGATATCGCCAAGGCGGCGGCTCTGGCGGAGAACGTCGGCCACGGGTTCCAGGGCATTACGCCACGCGCGGAAATACAGAAGAAGCGCCGCATTGCGTTGGGCCTGCCAGAGGCGTCGTTCAACCTGGCCGGAGATCAAGCACGGGACATGTTGCGGTTGCCCGCGAATGTGCGCGGAGAACGAATGGCGGAGGTTGTGCGTCCGTACTGGATCGCGGACGACATTACGACGCGCCCCCTGGGTCGCTTCATTGTGTTCCTCGGCGAGCGGGACGAACTCAACGCCGCCATGTTTGAGGCGCCGTTCAACGCGATCGCGAACGTGCGGCTACACCGGGAACAGATGGAGGACGCCAAGGACTATCCGTGGTGGCGGTTGTGGCGGCCACGCTCGGCCATGTTCGCGGCACTTGCCGGCCTGTCGCGCTTCATTTCGATCCCGCGCGTGTCCAAGCACCATATCTGCCTATGGACCCCTGCCGGGGTTGTGCCTGGTGACGCCATTGTCGTGATCGCCCGCGACGACGATACGACGCTGGGCGTCCTTCAATCGCACATTCACGAAGTCTGGGCGTTGCGTCAGGGTAGTGCCCTGGAAGATCGTCCGCGCTATACGCACACCACCTCATTTGAAACCTTCCCGTTTCCGGAGGGCCTGACGCCCAACATCGCCGCCCAGGACTACGCAGACAACCCGCACACCCAAGCCATCGCCACCGCTGCGCGTGCCCTGGTGGAAGCACGCGACCGCTGGCTGAACCCGCCGGAATGGGTGAACTGGGAGCGCACGCCCGAGGAGGAGGCCGCAGGCTTCCCTGCGCGACCCGTTGCCAAGCCTGGGCACGAAGCCGCGCTGAAAAGGCGCACCCTGACCAACCTTTACAACGAGCGCCCCGCCTGGCTGGCCATGCTCCATCGCACCCTGGATGAAGCCGTGGCCACCGCCTACGGCTGGGAATGGCCGCTAACGGATGACGAGATATTGCGCCGCCTGTTCGAGTTGAATCAGCAACGCAGCGCCGCGCAGTCATAGCGCCACACGGGCGCGAGACGAGGCCGCCCGTTGTACGGCGTCCAGATGGCGCGATTGCGCCGACTTGGACGCGCGGGCGGCGCGATCCAGCAGCACCACGCGCGTGGCTTGCTTATGGAGCGTGAGCGTTTTCCCGTCCAACGGGTGGCCCGTGAGGAAAGTAGATGCCGCCGCGACCTTTTCCAGCGCCGGTAACAGCCGGGCCTTGAATTGCGGTGGGGCCAGCGTGGAGCCGCATAGGCCGCGCAGGGTGTTCAGTTCGATTTCGTAAACCTTGCGATGGGTGGCGGCGTAGTCATGAAGCCACGACGCCAGCGGATACCGGCCCAGCGCCGTGCGTCCGTCTAGCGGCAGGTGGACGGTTTCGTCTTCCAGCAGTTCCAGCAATCCCGGCGGCCAGTTGAACGCGATACGTCCGCCGCCCATGTCGCGGAAGACCAGCAGCCGCCCGCCGTAGTTATGGCGGGGCGTCTTGATGGTGACGTGACCGGCGGCCAGTTCGGCAAGGACACGCAACAGGCGGTGCTTGGCGTGCGTCTGGACGGACTTCGCGCCGATGGCGCGGAGCATGTCCACCAGTCGCAAATCACAGGTTTGGCCGCCGTTGGCCTTGTAGGCCAAGGCGGTGGCCGCTTGCCATGCGGTGGCGTGGTGTTGCTCCAAGGTGGGGCCGGTGTAGTCCACGTTTAGCCGGTAATCCTGTGCAGCCACCACGGGGCCGGAATGTTGACCGAGGACAGGGGAAACCGAGAAAAGCGCGGAGCGTGCGAACGCGAACGGAATACGGGCGATGGTCATGGCATGAGCAAGTGAGGGGGGGCGGCGGTTGTAGCCGCTGGCGTCGCCTTGTCCAGTCGTGCCGGTTACTGCGTGCGATGGGGTAGTTACTGCGTGGCATGGTTCCGGTTCTCGCGTGTCACGCAGGGAGTTACTGCGTGCGATTGGTGCCGGTTATCGCGTGCGACAAAATGCGCCGTAACGAATTGAACGCGCAGGAAAAACAACAGAGGAGGCTTTTGCTTTTCAGGCTTTGAAGAACTAAAAGCAAGGGGCCGCGAGCGCGGCCCGGTTCCCGCTTTGCGGGTGGAGAAAAAGCAAAAGCCCCGCGAGCCTAGGCAGCGTGTTCAACGCGGATAGATCGTATCCATTGCATGCGGGGACTATGCCCCCGCACCCCCGGACAGATGGGAAAAGCAACGACCCGGCAAGCGCTGCGCGCTTGCGCCTCCGGCCTGATTTGCTAGGTAACGGGTTACCCCACGCCGAGGCTTTTCCATGACTGACGAAACCATCAAGACGACGCAGGCGCTGTTGCGCGCACTGATGAAGGAGATGGAGAAGACGCTAGCCACGCCGCAGCCGACAACGCCACCGGGTACGCGCAGGACGCGCGTCAACGTCAAGGAGTTCAACAAGGCGCAGGAAGGTGAGTCATGGTGGAGCGACGGCGGCGATGAGGACGAGTTCATTGGCCTGCGCCCGCGCCCGAAACCTCGCGCAAAGCGCCGCCTGCGTTGATTACCAGCGCAGGCGCGGACGGCGTACCGGTGGCGCAGGTTCGGGCCTGTTCTCGGGCAGGCGTTCGACCAGTCGCGCGGCCACCTTGGCGAACCGTTGCGCGAGTGTCGTCGGCAGGGTCTTCGATTGCCGTACCGTGCGCGTGGCGGTGGCCGCTTTGACTGTCACCGTGCCGCGTGCGCTTCGCGCGTGGCCATAGTGGGATTGCGTGCGATCGTTCGAGTGGCCCAGCCATGCCGCTGCGCCTGCGCGTCCCTGCGTCGCTTTTGCGTCACTGGCCCGCGCGTGGCGGAATGCATAGGGCGATAGCCCCGGTTGGATTTCACGCATGGCACGGCGCACCGCCACGATGTCCGCAGGCGTGGCCGACAGATCGCCGCCTGTTTCCTCGACATGTGCGCGCAGTAGCGACACAGCCAGCGCCGACAGGCCGCGCCGTGTCGTGTCCACTTCCAGCACGCGCAACGGCTGGCCGCGCACGGCGTCCACCTTCGCGCCAGCCACGGCGAGGCGCAGGCCGTTCGGCGTGGTGTCCAGCACCACACCGCGCACCAGTTCCGCAGGGCGCACGCCGAACACCGCGAACACGCAAGCCAGTAACTCCACCCGCGCGCAGCGTTTGGGCTGGCTGGCCAGCGCTACAAGTAACTGATCCGGGGTGGGCGCGTGCCGCCCGGCCTTGCGCTTGGACTTGCTGGCCGGGCGTTGCCCACTGGCCCGCAGTGCCGCCGCCTTGTGTGCCCATGTGGGACGGTCGGCGTCGAGGTACAGGGCGCGGAAGACCGTCGCCCGTTCGAACGCCTGCCGGGTGTAGTCGCGCATGGCTGTGGCGTCCTTGGCCTTTCGCGCGGCTTCGGCCAGGGACCGCAACCGGGCGATTTCCTGCGCCTCAATGAAACGAGATGCCGAGCGCAGGCGGTCGAAATGAGCGCGGGTGGTGGCCACGTCCAGCGGCGTAACCCCTGCCGCCCATAGCCGGGCATGGTCCCGCCGATAGGCGGCTAGCGTGGCGGGCGAGGGATTGGCCCCGCTGGTGGCCGCGTCGTCCAGTACGGCACGCACCACGCGATCCATGGCCACCCCGACCGGCACGCGCAACCGCAGCCCTTCGGCCTGGGCGCGGGCGTGCGCCTCGCCCAGGGTGTCGGCGTAGCGCGCCCGCAGCCCCTCGGGCAGCCCACCGCCTGGGCTGGGGGGTGTGGTCTCGGTGGCTGGCGTGCTGTTGTTCCTCATCTCCTCCCCATCCCAAACACCGGGACGGCGAAGCCGTCCCGCGTCGTCGGGCGTCAGCCCGACGACAGGCCCCAGGCTCCCGCCTGGGGCCCTGCGGCCAACGCTGGCGCGTTGTCCGTCGCCCGGATCGCTCCCGCTTTCCCCTTGGCCTGCTGGACGCAGCCCAAGGGCCGGGCCGCCTCCCTGCGTCCTAGCGCTACGCGTCAGGACTTCGAGAGGCCACATTGTCGGCCAGTGCCGACAATGTGCGGACCGTTCCCCCAGTGTGTGGCGGTAAAGGGCAAAGGCAAGACGAACAGCCCAGGAATAAGCCGCGCTTGTTTCGCAGGTCGGCGGAGTGTCAGACTGTTGGGCACCTTGTTGGACACTCTCACTTGCGCGATTGTCCGGCGCAAACGGTTGAACGGCTTAGGCTTTTCAATCGCGGGCGGGGTGGTGTTGGACACTTTCGGTCTGTCCCTCTCACTCCGCCAAGCCAGCCAGGAAAGCCCGCAGCGATGCGGGTTTTTTCGTTCCCGGCGGAGGGAAAGGGCCTGCCGGGTATCGCGCCCGGACGGTGGCCTGCCGCGCAGCGGCGAACGACTCCCTCTGCGCGGCGGCGGCGAAGCGGACGGTCATTGCGCGACCTGCTGCCGCAGCAGCCGCTCCAGCCAGTCGGCGAAGACCCGTACCCGGTGGGAAAGGTGCCGGCGATGCGGGTAGAGCAGAGTCATCGGCAGCGGTTCGGCGCGATGGTCGGGCATCACCTCGACCAGTTCGCCGGCCTCCAGGTGCCGGCGCACGTCGTAGGCCGGGATCTGGACCAGCCCCAGGCCCGCCAGGCAACAGGCGATGCACGCTTCGGCGCTGTTGACCGTGACCCGGGCGCGCATCGGCAGGGTGTGCAGGTTGCCGCCTTCCATCCATTCCCACGCCTCGACCCGGCCGCTCGCTGGCGAGGCGTAGTTGACTGCCCAGTGGTTCGCCAAGTCGTCCGGTCCCGCCGGCAGGCCATGCCGGGCGAGATAGCCGGGGCTGGCGACATTGATCAGCGGCAGGGTGCCGACGGTCCGTGCGATCAGGCCGGAATCGGTCAAGGGTCCGACGCGCAGCACGCAATCCACGCTTTCCTCGACCAGGTCGACGGCCCGGTCGGTTGCACCGAGGATGAGATCGATCCCCGGGAATTCGTCGAGGAAGGCCGGCAGCGCCGGCGCAACGACGAGCCTTCCGATCCGCCCCGGCACGTCGACCCTGAGCTTGCCGCTGGGCTTGGCATCGCCCTGCCGGAACAGGCGTTCGGTCTCCTCGACATCGGCGATGACGCGCAGGCAGCGCTCGTAGAAGGCCGCGCCGTCAAGGGTCGGGGCGACCTTGCGGGTCGTGCGGTGCAGCAGCCGTGCACCGACCCGACCTTCAAGTTCGGCCACTGCGGCTGAGACCGAGGAGCGCGGCAGGCCCAGGCTGTCCGCCGCGCGGGTAAAGCTCCCGGCATCGACGACACGGGTGAAAACACGAAAAAGATCGATACGGTCCAAGTATCGCCCCTAATTGTTCGCTATATCTGACATATCATGTCAGAAAACAATAGTTTATACCTGAAAGTATGGACGATAGTCTGCGCAGGCGGGAAGCGGCGGCACCGTGTCGCCGCGACGTCTCCAGGAGCCTCGATCCATGACCGACCATTCCATCCAGGGCAAGACCGTCCTCATCGCCGGCGGGGCCAAGAACCTGGGCGGGTTGATCGCCCGGGACCTCGCCGCCCATGGCGCCAAGGCGATCGCCATCCACTACAACAGCCCGGAAACCCGGGTCGAGGCCGAAGCGACCGTCGCGGCGCTGAAGGCTGCCGGCGCGCAGGCCGTCGCCCTCCAGGGCGACCTCACCTCGGCGGCGGCGATGGAGCGGCTTTTCGCCGACGCGGTCGCGGCATTCGGGCGGCCGGACATCGCGATCAATACCGTCGGCAAGGTACTCAAGAAGCCGATCGCCGAGATCAGCGAGGCCGAGTACGACGAGATGAGCGCGGTCAACGCCAAGGCCGCGTTCTTCTTCCTCAAGGAAGCGGGCCGGCAGGTCGCGGACAACGGCAAGATCCTGACCCTGGTCACGTCGCTGCTCGGCGCGTATACCCCCTTCTACTCGAGCTATGCCGGCACCAAGGCGCCGGTCGAGCACTTCACCCGCGCCGCATCCAAGGAATTCGGTGAACGCGGCATCTCGGTGAATGCCATCGGCCCCGGCCCGATGGACACGGCGTTCTTCTACGGGCAGGAGAGCGCCGAAGCACAGGCCTATCACCGCGGTGCTGCGGCGCTGTCCGGATTCTCCCGGACCGGCCTCACCCATATCGAGGACATCGTGCCCTGGGTCCGGATGCTGGTGTCGGAAGGCTGGTGGATGACCGGCCAGACCATCCTGGTCAACGGTGGCTACACTACCAAGTGAGGCAGGCAGCGGCCGGATGCCGCGTCCGGTCGCCCGGCGGCCGGCGCATCCGAAATGCACAGGAGGGGACGGCGATGCACATGGCGATGGTGATCGGAGGCGGGATCGTGCTGCTGGCGCTGTTCCTGCTGTTCGGCAGGCTGTGGGGCGGTACTGCGCCGGATCTGGCGTTGGCGGCGAAGCTGTTCGTGCCGGCGTGGCTGGTGCTGGCGCTGGTCAATCTCTGGGTGGGCGTGACCAAGGCCGGCTATTCGGTGCGCGAGGAACTGCCGATCCTCGCCGTCGTGTTCCTCGTGCCCGCAGCGCTCGCCGGCCTCGCGATCTGGAAGCTGGCACGGTGAGCGGCGGGCTGGCACTGCCGGAACGCGGGCAGGCCACCGTCCACCGTCGCGGACCCGAAAAAAAAGGACCGGCGACAAGTCGCCGGTCCTCGGAAATGGCGCGCCCGGAGAGATTCGAACTCCCGACCGCCTGGTTCGTAGCCAGGTACTCTATCCAGCTGAGCTACGGGCGCGTTTCGTTAGACGCGGAATTCTGCACGAACGCTTTTCACCCGTCAATAACTTGAGCGAAAGATTTTCGCGACGGCGATCTTCGCGGCCGCTGCGCCCCGTTCCCCGCGTATCACCGTCGAGGCGGATATCCGAACTGGGGCGACCGTCTCATCCGCAGTGCCCATCCGGTGCGCGGATTAGCAGGGCATTCACGCCGATGCCATGAAAATGGCAGGACAGGGGATACAACGGAACGCGAGCACTCGCGGGAGTCAATTGATGCATCTTTCCAAACCCTTGCTCGGGCTGGGGCTGCTGGCCGCCGTGCCGCTGAGCGCGGCCGCCGCCACCTACAACGTCGGCCCCGGTAGGCAGTACACCCAGCTCACCACGCTCTTCAACAGCGTCAACCTGGCGCCCGGCGACATCGTCGAGGTCGACGGCAACGCCACCTATGCCGGCAACATCGTGGTGGGCGACGACGACAGCGGAACCCAGGCCAGTCCGGTCACGATCCGCTGGCGCCGCGTGGCCGGGGCGACGCGGCCCCTGCTGTCCGGCGGCACGCATACGATCAAGTTCCAGCAGTCGAACCACATCGTGTTCGAGGGCTTCGAGGTCACCGGCGGCTCCAGTTCGTGCATCTTCAGCGAGGCGCACAACGCCACCGTGCGGGACGTCTACGTGCACGACTGCCCGTCGCACGGCATCCTCGGCGCGGACCAGAATTCGGGATCGTTCACGCTGGAGTACAGCGAGATCGCGCGTTCCGGCCAGGGCGACCGCCGCCATGCGATCTACATGCAGTCGGACGAAGTGGCGTATCCCGACACCGTCTTCAGGATGCGCTACAACTACCTGCACAGCGCCACCGGCGGCGTGCTGGTGCGCGTGCGCCACCAGCGCGCCGAGATCCACTACAACTGGATCGAGGGCTCGGACCTGCACGAGGTCGAACTGATCGGCCCTGATTGCGAAACCCAGAAGGCGGGCTGGACGGCGGACCTGCGCCGCGAGGACGCGGAACTGGTGGGCAACGTCATCATCCACCGTTCGACCAGCCGTTCGGGGAAGGCGCTGCGCATCGGTGGCGACCTGAACGGT
>JAFLEA010000075.1 GCA_017302035.1 Lysobacterales bacterium | reverse complement strand
CGGCCGCGGCGCCTGGCCGGCACCGCGCGCGACACCACCGCCGACCGCCACGCCGAGGCGGAGCGCCGCATCGCCAGCGAGGTGCTGCGCAGCATGAGCGAGGCGGTGGCCATCCTCGACCACGACCTGCACTTCGTCGCGGTCAACCCGGCCTTCAGCCAGATCACCGGCTACAGCGACGTGGAAGCGCTGGGCCGCCCCTTCAACATGCTCGACAGCGATGCCCACAGCGGCGCCCTGCACCGCGACCTGGGCCGCCAGCACTGGCAGGGCAACGTGTGGATGACCCGCCGCGACGGCGAGGAGATCCTGTGCCACGTCAAGCACAACGGCATCGCCGACATCGGCGGCGAGGTCAACTTCCACGTGGTGGTGCTCAGTGACATCACCGAGCAGAAGCGCGCCGAGCAGGAGCTGCGCTACCTGGCCAACTACGACGCCCTGACCAGCCTGCCCAACCGCTCGCTGCTGTCCGAGCGCCTGGCGCGGGCGATCGTGCGGGCGCGCCGCGAGGGCAGCCACGTGGCGGTGCTGTTCCTGGACCTGGACCGCTTCAAGGACGTCAACGACTCGCTCGGCCACGCCACCGGCGACCGGGTGCTGCGCGCGGCGGCCGAGCGGGTGCAGCATGCGGTCGGCCCCGAGCACACGGTGGCGCGGCTGGGCGGCGACGAGTTCACGGTGGTCCTGGAAGGGCTGGAAGCCGCCGCCCAGGCCAGCGAGGTCGCACAGCGGGTGATCGAGTCGTTCTCGCAGCCGTTGGTGCTGGACGAGCACCACGAGATCACGGTTTCGCCCTCGATCGGCATCAGCCTGTTCCCCGACCACGCCCAGGTCCCGACCGAACTGCTCAAGCACGCCGACACCGCCATGTACCAGGCCAAGGCCGCCGGCCGCCGCACCTGGCAGGTGTACTCGGCGCGAATGGACGAGGCCACCCGCCGCCGCGCCACCCTCGCCGGCCTGCTGCGCCGGGTGATCGAGCGCGAGGAACTGGCCCTGGTCTACCAGCCGCGCTACTCGCTGCACCACAACCGCGTGGTCGGCGCCGAAGCGCTGCTGCGCTGGCGCAACCCCGAGTTCGGCGCGATCCCGCCGGACCAGTTCATCCCGCTGGCCGAGGACACCGGCCTGATCCTGGAAATCGGCGAATGGGTGCTGAAGGAGGCCTGCACCACCCTGCGCGGCTGGCACCAGGCCGGCCTGACCGGCATCGGCATGTCGGTCAATGTGTCGCCGATCCAGCTGCTGCGCGGCGACCTGGCCGCCACCCTGGCCCGGATCCTGGCCGAAACCGGGGTGGCCTCCGGCCAGTTGGAGCTGGAACTGACCGAGAGCGCGATCATGGCCAACGTCGGCCGCAGCGCCAGCGTGCTGCACGCCTGCCGGATCCTCGGCGTGGGCGTGGCGGTGGACGACTTCGGCACTGGCTACTCCTCGCTGGCCTACCTCAAGCGACTGCCGCTGACCACGCTGAAGATCGACCAGGAGTTCGTCGGCGACCTGACCCGCGACCCGGACGACGAGGCCATCACCAGCACGGTGATCGCCATGGGCCATTCGCTGGAGCTGACCGTGGTCGCCGAAGGCGTGGAGACCGCCGGCCAGCTGCAGTTCCTGCGCGAGCATGGCTGCGACGAGGTCCAGGGCCACTACATCGCCCGGGCGATGAGCCGCGAGGATTGCCAGGCCTTCCTGTCCACGCCGATGCCGGTGCCGCTGTAGCCGGTGCTTGACCCGGCAACCGGCCGCTGCCTATCGTGGCCGCCATGGACGCCTCCACCGACGCCATCGCCCAGCTCCGCGCCCTGGCCGCGCGGATCGAGGCGCTGGCCGACCGCTGCCAGCGCCTGGCCGACGAGAACCGCAGCCTGCGCCAGCAGCAGGAACAACTGTTCGGCGAACGCGCCCAGTTGCTGACCAAGAACGAGCAGGCGCGCTCGCGGGTGGAAGCCATGATCGCCCGGCTCAAATCGCTGGAACAGCACACGTGAGCGGCGCCACCGAGCCGGTCAGCGTCCGCGTCCTGGACCGCGAGTACACCGTGGGCGTGCAGGCCGACGAACGCGACGGCCTGCTCGCCGCCGCGCGCCTGCTCGACTCGCGCATGCGCGAGATCCGCGGCAACAACCGCATGGTGGCGCTGGACCGCCTGGCGGTGCTGGCCGCGCTGAACCTGGCCCACGAGCTGCAGCAACTGCGCCAGGAGCGCGACGACCGCCAGCGCGAACTGGCCGCGACCCTGGAAACGCTGAACCGACGCCTGGACGGGCTGCTTGGCGACAGGGAACCGGGATGAGTTTCCTGAAGGGAAATTCACTCCGTCCCCGTTCCGCTCCGCTATAATCGTCGCGCGTTCTCTGCCGTGTCCGACAGCTGGCAAAACATTCGCCTTGTCCCTTAAAAACGACACCGGGGATGCGACGAAACCGGGTGTGCAGGTCCGCCACGCAGCGGGAAGCCCGAAGGTCTCCAAGCATTCCCACTTGAACCCCGGGTTCAAGGTCGTTTCGCCGCATCGGCATGGCGGAGAATGCACCTTTCCGACGCCTCCCCCGCGGGAGGCGTCTGCGTTCCGGGTCGCGGCAACGGATGCGATCATGACCACCCAGCCCCAGCCCGCGAACCGATGACCCAGGACCGCGCCACCCTGCGCCGCGAACTGCGCCAGCGCCGCCGCGAACTGCCGGCGGCCACCCGGATCGCCGCCGCCGAGGCGCTGGCGCAGCGCATCCTCGCCCTGCCGTTCCTGCCGCGCGCGGGCTACGTCGCCGGCTACTGGGCGCTGGACGGCGAGATCGGCCTGCACGTGCTGCAGCTGCGGCTGCCGCCGGCGCTGGTGTGGTGCCTGCCGGTGCTGCACGGGGATGTGCTGCGCTTCGCGCCATGGCGAGCCGGCAATCCCCTGGTCAGCAACCGCTACGGCATTCCCGAACCGGACGTGGAACCGTCCTCCGGCCTGGAGGCGCAGGATCTGGCGCTGGCGGTGATGCCGCTGGTGGGCTTCGACGCGCGCTGCCAGCGGCTGGGCATGGGCGGCGGCTGGTACGATCGCAGCTTCGCGTTCCTGAAGGAGCGCCGCCGCGGCCGCGCCGCGCCGCCATGGCTGGTGGGCGCCGGCTTCGCCGTCCAGCGGGTGCCAATGCTGGAGCCGGCCGAATGGGACATCGTGCCCGACGCGATCTGCACCGAGGAATCCACCCTGCTCCGCGAGAACGCCCCCGCATGACCGCCCGCACGCGCCACTGGCTGATGAAGTCCGAGCCGGACGCCTTCTCCATCGACGACCTGCAGCGCGTCGGCACCGAGCCGTGGAACGGCGTGCGCAACTACCAGGCGCGCAATTTCATGCGCGACGGGATGAAGCCCGGCGACGGCGTGCTGATCTACCATTCCAACACCCAGGTGCCGGGCATCGCCGGCATCGCCAGCGTGGCCAGCCCCGCCTACCCGGACGACACCCAGTTCGACCCCAAGTCGCACTACCACGACCCCAAGGCCACCCGCGAGCAGCCGCGCTGGTTCCTGGTGGACGTGAAGTTCGAGCGCAAGCTGCGGCGCGTGATCCCGCTGGAGGAGATCAAGCGCCACGCCGACGCATTGGGCGAAGGCTTCCCGCTCACCGCCCGCGGCAGCCGCCTGTCGGTGTTCCCGGTCACCGCCGCGCAGTGGAAGCTGCTGCTGTCCCTCGAATAACCCCCGCATCCCGAGGCTCCCAGACACCATGTCCGAAGCGAAGCGCCTGGCCGGCGAGAAGGCCATCGATTACGTCGAGGACGGCATGATCGTCGGCGTCGGCACCGGCTCCACGGTGGCCTTCTTCATCGACGCGCTGGGCCGGATCAGGGACCGGATCGCCGGCGCCGTCTCCAGTTCCGAGCAGAGCACCGCGCGACTGCGGATGCTCGGCATCGAGGTGCTGGACGCCAACGCCGCCGGCCCGCTGAAGCTGTACGTGGACGGCGCCGACGAGTGCGACCCGCACAAGTGCCTGATCAAGGGCGGCGGCGCCGCGCTGACCCGCGAGAAGATCATCGCCGAGGCCAGCGAGACCTTCGTCTGCATCGTCGACCCGGCCAAACGGGTGCCGGTACTCGGGAAGTTCCCGCTGCCGGTGGAAGTGATCCCGATGGCGCGCAGCCTGGTTGCCCGCCGCATCCTGGCCCTGACCGGTGGCCAGCCGGTGTGGCGCGACAGCGCGGTCACCGACAACGGCAACTGGATCCTGGACGTGCACAACCTGTCCATCGTCGATCCGGTCGGCCTGGAAACCGAGCTCAACCAGATCCCCGGCGTGGTCAGCGTCGGCCTGTTCGCGCGCCGCCGCGCCGACATCGTGATCGTCGGCGGCGAGCCACCGCAGGTACTGTAGCCGCCAGCCCGCGCGTACGAGGGCCAGCGGGCGCAACCGCCATGCCTGGCGAAGCATCGGCAGAGGGTTCCAGCGTGCCGATCGTGCCCGACGGTTCTGCTACGACCCCGGCGGCCACAGCCCGCGGATCGCCGCGATGCCCTGGGCACCGTTGCCGCGGGCGGCGGGCAGGTCGTCGAGGGTGAGGCCACCGATGGCATAGATCGGCAGGGCGACCTGCTCGCGCAGGGCGACGAAGCCGTCCCAGCCCAGGGTCGCGGCGCCGGGATGGCTGGCGGTCGGATGCAACGGGCCCAGCACGGCGAAATCGCAGCCCAGCGCCTGGGCCCGGCGCAGGTCGTCCAGGTCGTGGCACGAGGCACCGACCGCCTGGCCGGGGGGCAACGGGCGCGCGTCCAGCCCGGCCAGCTGCTCGCTGCCCAGGTGCACGCCCACGCCCAACCCGGCGGCCAGGGCGATATCGCGGTTGAGCAGCAATTCGGCGCCGGCATCGCGGCACTCCCTGGCCACGTCCCCGGCCAGTCCCGCGGCTGCCGCCGGCGCCAGGCTGCGGGCACGCAGTTGCACGCGGGCGATGCCGTCTTCCAGCGCGCGCCGCAGCGCCCGGCGCCAGGCGGCCAGATCGGCTCCGGGCTCGGGCGTGACCAGGTAGCGATCCGGCTGGCGCAGCGCGCCGACCACCGGCACGTCGGCCGACGGCATCGAATAGCGCGACAACCGTTCCGGTGCGACCCAGGTCAGCGCCTGGCCCTCGCGGCCGCGCGGCGTGCCCGTCCAGCGCTTGATCACGCGCACTTCCAGGCGCAGCCGCTTGGCCGGATATTCCTGCGGCACCTCGATCAGCGCATCGCCGACCTCGACCTCGATGCCGAGTTCCTCCTGCAACTCGCGCACCAGCGCCTCCTCGGAGGTCTCGCCGGGTTCGCGCTTGCCGCCGGGAAACTCCCACAGCCCCGCCAGGTCGCTGTCCTCCCCACGCCGGGCGAGCAGGATCCGGCCGCGGACGTCTACGATGACGCCGGCCACGACGTGGATTGAGCGCAATGCAGACCCCATGCCCCCGAGAATGCCGAAACCCGGCCTTCCGATGCAATCACCTGCCCTGCCAGGAGCGTGCCGACTGACAGTCGGCACCTACAACCCCGGTACCGCAGCCAAGCTTCTGGAGGACCCCCCCCCTTGGTAAGGGGGGCGCCGCGACAGCGGCGGGGGATCGGGTGTGAACGAGCCGGGGCCCGAAGCTCGCGACAGCGAACTTCGGGGTATTCATACGCCGAAGCCGTTTGAATACGCACCCGTGTACCCGTCGGTTCACGCAGCGAACCGCGGGTGCGCAGCCCGTCGTGCGGGCTGCGCCACGGGCAAATCAGCTCAGCTGATTTGCCCGTGGCAATGCTTGTATTTCTTGCCGCTTCCGCAGGGGCACGGGTCGTTGCGGCCGACCTTGGGCGCCTCGCGCACCACGGTCCCGGCATGCGCCGTACCCATCACCTGGGCCATGCGTTCGCGCTCGATCGCCGCCACTTCGTCCTCGGTGTCGTAGCCCTGGGCGGTGGCGTGCTGGAACTGGGCCTGGCGCAGCTGCGCCTCGGCCTGGGCGCGCTCCTGCGCCTCCATCTCGGCGACTTCCTCCTCGCTGCGGATGCGCACCCGCGCCAGCAGGCTGATCACCTGGCGCTTGACGTGCTCCAGCATCTCCGAGAACAGTTCGAACGCTTCCTTCTTGTATTCCTGCTTGGGCTGCTTCTGCGCATAACCGCGCAGGTGGATGCCCTGGCGCAGGTAGTCCATCCGCGCCAGGTGCTCCTTCCAGCTCTGGTCGAGCACGTTGAGCATGATGTGCTTTTCCAGCGCGCGCGCCGTCTCCTCGCCCAGCTGGCTCTCCTTCATCGCGAACATCGCCGCGACGGCGTCCTGCACCCGCTGCTCGATGCCCTCGGCGTCCAGCTCCTCGCTGCCCTTGGCCAGCCCCTGCAGGTCGAGGCCCAGGCCCAACTCGCCCTGCAGCGCCACTTCCAGGCCCGGCAGGTCCCACTGCTCGTCCACCGACTCCGGCGGCACGAAGCGCGCCACCAGCTCGGCGATCACGTCGCCGCGGATGCCGTCGACGTTGTCCCTGACCGAATCGGCCTCCAGCAGCTCGTTGCGCTGGGCGTAGATGACCTTGCGCTGGTCGTTGTTGACGTCGTCGAAGTCGAGCAGGTTCTTGCGGATGTCGAAGTTGTGCGCCTCGACCTTGCGTTGCGCCTTCTCGATCTGCCGGCTGACCAGCTTGTCCTCGATGACGTCGTCCTCCTTCATGCCCATCATCCGCATCGCCTTCTGCACCCAGTCGGAGGCGAAGATGCGCATCAGGTTGTCTTCCAGCGACAGGTAGAAGCGCGAGGAACCCGGGTCGCCCTGGCGACCGGAACGGCCGCGCAGCTGGTTGTCGATGCGGCGCGATTCGTGGCGTTCGGTGCCGATGATGTGCAGACCGCCGGCGGCCTTGACCTGGTCATGGCGCTGCTGCCAGTCGGTCTTGATCGTGGCCTTGTCGACCGCGCCGGCCTCGTCGCCCAGCTCGGCCAGCTCTGCGTCCAGCGAGCCGCCGAGCACGATGTCGGTGCCACGGCCGGCCATGTTGGTGGCGATGGTCACCGCGCCGGGGCGGCCGGCATTGGCCACGATCTGCGCCTCGCGCTCGTGCTGCTTGGCGTTGAGCACTTCGTGGTGCACGCCGGACTCGCGCAGGAATTCGGACAGCATCTCCGAGGTCTCGATCGAGGTCGTGCCCACCAGCACCGGCTGGCCGCGCTGGTGGCAGTCCCGGATATCGGCCAGCACCGCGCGGAACTTGCCCTCGCGGTTGAGGAACACCTGGTCCGGGTGGTCCTTGCGCTGGACCGGCTTGTGGGTGGGGATCACCACCACCTCCAGGCCGTAGATGCTCTGGAACTCGTAGGCTTCGGTATCGGCCGTGCCGGTCATGCCGGACAGCTTCTTGTACATGCGGAACAGGTTCTGGAACGTGATCGAGGCCAGGGTCTGGTTCTCGCGCTGGACCGGCACCCCTTCCTTGGCCTCGACCGCCTGGTGCAGGCCGTCGGACCAGCGGCGCCCGGCCAGGGTGCGGCCGGTGAACTCGTCCACGATCACCACCTCGCCGTCGCGGACGATGTAGTCCACGTCGCGCTGGAACAGCGCATGCGCGCGCAGCGCGGCATTGAGGTGGTGGACCACGGCGAGGTTGTTGGCGCCGTACAGGCTCTCGTCCTCGGCCAGGATCCCGGCGCGGCGCAGCAGCGACTCGGCATGTTCCATGCCCGCCTCGGACAGGTGCACCTGCTTGCCCTTCTCGTCCACCCAGAAGTCGCCGTCGCCGTCCTCGGCCTCCTGGCGCACCAGCTGGGGCACGATCCGGTTGACCCGGATGTACAGCTCGGGCGACTCGTCGGCCGGGCCGGAGATGATCAGCGGGGTGCGCGCCTCGTCGATCAGGATCGAGTCCACCTCGTCGACGATGGCGTAGTGCAGGCCGCGCTGGAAGCGATCGGCCTTGGACAAGGCCATGTTGTCGCGCAGGTAGTCGAAGCCGAACTCGTTGTTGGTGCCGTAGGTGATGTCGGCGGCATAGGCGGCCTGCTTGTCCGAATGCGGCATGCCCGGATAGACCACGCCCACGCTCAGGCCCAGCCAGTTGTAGAGCTTGCCCATCCAGGCCGCGTCGCGGCGGGCCAGGTAGTCGTTCACGGTGACCACGTGCACGCCCTTGCCTTCCAGCGCGTTGAGGTACACCGGCAGGGTGGCGACCAGGGTCTTGCCCTCGCCGGTGCGCATCTCGGCGATCTTGCCCAGGTGCAGGACCATGCCGCCGATCAGCTGCACGTCATAGTGGCGCATGCCCATGACCCGCTGGCTGGCCTCGCGGCACACCGCGAAGGCCTCGGGCAGGATCTTGTCGAGTGGTTCGCCGCCGGCGATGCGCTGCTGGAACTCCGCGGTCTTGGCCTTCAGGGCCTCGTCGGAGTGCTTCTGCATCTCCGGCTCGAGGGCATTGACCTTGGCGACGATCTTGTCCAGCTGGCGCAGGAGCCGGTCGTTGCGGCTGCCGAAGACACGGGTAAGCAGTTTGTTGATCATGATGGGGCCGGTTGGGAACGAACGCCCCGGCATCCGCTCACGGGCGGAGCGGCCGGGACAACATGACATTGTAGCTTGGGGCGCCGGCGGCGATCTCAAGGCAAGTAAAAGGGGGTCAGGTTGCGTTTCCCTCCGGAAACGCAACCTGACCCCCTTTCCGCCCTCGCTCAGCCGCGGCCGCGCTTGGCCACCGGGGCCCCGGGGCTGTCGGCCAGGAACGTGCGCGGATTGACCACCCGGCCGTTCTCCCACACCTCGAAATGGACGTGGGCGCCGGTGGAGCGGCCGCTGGAGCCGGCCCGAGCCACCTGCTGGCCGGCGCGGACCAGGTCGCCCGCCTTCACCGTCAGGCGCGAGTTGTGCGCGTAGCGGGTCATGTAGCCGTTGCCGTGGTCGACCTCGATGGTGCTGCCGTAGCCGCTCTGGGTTCCGGCGAAGCTGACCACGCCGTCGGCCACCGCCATGACCGGGTCGCCGACATTGGCGTCGAAATCGATGCCCTTGTGCAGCGCGCGGCCACGGCCGAACGGATCGGCGCGATAGCCGAAGCCGGAAGTGACATAGCTGCGCCGCACCGGCGAACGCACCGGCAGCGCATTGTTCTGCAGTTGGCGGTCGAACAGCAGCGATTCCATCACCCCGAGCTGGCGCCCGGAGGCGTCGAACTGCGCCTGGATCTCGTCCAGGCCGGTGAGCAGTTCCTCCAGCGGCATGTCGCCGGCGGCCTCGGTACCGCCCTGGCCGGGCGTACCCTGGAAGTCGAATTCGCCGTCCTCGAGCTGGCCGGCTTCGGTCAGGCGCTCGCCGAGCGCATTGAGGCGGTTGGCCTGGGCCTGGAGTTCGCCCAGGCGCGCGGCCAGGGCATTGATTTCCTGCTGCGACTGCTGCTTGACCTGCTCCAGCTCGCGCTGCTGCTCGGCCAGGCGCGCGGCGTTGTGCTGCGCCCCGAGCATCCCGATGGCGACACCGGCGCCGGTCCCGAACAGGACGCCGAGGGCCAGCACCGCCGAGAAGGCCAGGCCCGGACGCTGCGCGGCCAGCGCGGTCGCGCGCTCGGCCAGTCCGGTCGCGTGGCTGTCACGCGGGTTCCTTACGATGAATTTGTAGCTCATGCTTCCGGGTATGCCTGATTCGAAGTCCAACGCCCGCCGGGCGGCCCTCCCGCCCACCGCGGCCGAGGCCGCACTGGCGGATGAAACTGGCGCCACCTTGCGCCGCGCCCTGTGGCTCGATGCGCTGGACCAGCAGTTGCGTCCCCTGCTGCCGCCGGGGCTGGCGCCCCATTGCCGGTTGGCCAACGTATCCGGCGGACAGCTCGTTCTGGTCACCGATTCGCCGGTCTGGCGGGCGCGCTTGCGCCTGGCCGAGGCCGAACTCCTCGATGCGGCCCGATCCATCGGGCTGGCTTCCACTACCGTCGTCATCAAGACGACCACCGCGCCGTTGCCACCGCCTGCAGCGGGAAACACGGCACCCCGGCCCTCCGAAACCGCGCGGAAGGCCATCGGCGATGCATTGGCATCCTTGCGGGAAGCCGATCCGTCGGGCTCCCCGGATACCGGGACTCCTGCCCCGGGGGCTGGCGCGGGTCATGGAACGTAGTGTTCCCGCACCTGCGGCCAGCTGCCCGGCATCCTAACGTCAGATCCCGATCCGGTCGTTAGCGATTGGTTAAACATTCGTTACATAAGTAACGAATCCATGACCGGGCTCACGGTTCATGGTGCCGCCGGATGTGCGCGGCAGGCATCGGGGATCGAACCGCCCGGACCCGGGCGGGGGGCCGCCGGTCAGGCCAGCGCGGGGGTGCCGTAGGCCAGCGGCGCCTCGGCGGCGAGGTCCTCGAAGCTGACCCTTTCCCAGGCGCTGGCATCGGCCAGCAGCGCGCGCGCCAGTTTGTTGTTGAGCGCGTGGCCGGACTTGAAGCCCTCGTAGGCGCCCAGCACCGGGCCGCCGATCAGGTACAGGTCGCCGATCGCGTCGAGGATCTTGTGGCGGACGAACTCGTCGGCGTAGCGCAGGCCGTCCTCGTTGAGGACCCGGAACTCGTCCAGCACGATGGCGTTGTCCATCGAACCGCCCAGGCCGAGATTGAGCTCGCGCATGTATTCCAGGTCGCGCATGAAGCCGAAGGTACGGGCGCGCGAGATTTCCTGGATGTAGGCGGCAGTGGAGAATTCCAGCCGGTGGTGCGACTGCCGCGCCGGGATCATCGGGTGATCGAACTGGATGGTGAAGTCCAGGCGGAAGCCGTCGTGGGGCAGGAAGCGGGCGACCTTGTCGCCTTCGCGCACTTCCACTTCCCTGAGCACGCGGATGAAATGCTTGGGCGCGTCCTGCTCGGCGATGCCGGCGGACTGCAGCAGGAACACGAACGGGCCGGAGGAACCGTCCATGATCGGCAGCTCGGCCGAGGACAGCTCGACGATCAGGTTGTCCACGCCCAGGCCGGCGGCGGCCGACATCAGGTGCTCGATGGTCTGGATCTTGGCCTCGCCGCAGGTCAGGCCGGTGCACAGGGTGGTCTCGGTGACCAGGCCGGCGGCGGCGGGCACGTCCACCACCGGGTCCAGATCGGTGCGCCGGAACACGATGCCGTGATCGACCGGAGCCGGGCGCAGGGTCATGTAGACCTTGTTGCCGCTGTGCAGGCCGACGCCGGTGGCACGGGTGGTGTTCTTGATGGTGCGCTGCCGGGTCATGGGGTCACGGGCGACGGGACAGGCGCTGGGTACCGCGCCGCAAGAAGTCGAGAATATCACGCATTTAGCTGAATCTTAACGAACCGCAACGACGCTCCCGTCGGCTCCGGTATCGGCGACCGGCGGGAAAACCTGCCGGGCCTGCACGGCCCGGCAGCAAAGGACTGCGGACTCCGGGACCGCGGCGCGCCGTGGCGGGCGCGCCCCCGGGTGTTGCCGGACGGCCTGCTCAGTCCGCCTGGCGGCGCAGGAACGCCGGAATGTCCAGGTAGTCGCTCGGCAGGTCGGCCGCCGCCGGAGCCGGCGCGGAGGCCGCCGCGCCAGCGGCGGAACCACGGCGCAGGCCATTGACGCCGTTCACCGCATTGGCCACCTGGTCGGCGGTGAAGCCGTCGTCGATCGGCAGGCCGGTGGTGCCGTCGCGGACCAGGC
>JAFLEA010000074.1 GCA_017302035.1 Lysobacterales bacterium | reverse complement strand
GGACGCCGCGCCGGCGCGGCTTGCGCGGCGGCCGCGGGCGCACTTCGGACAGCAGCGCGGCCAGGGTCAGTGCGTCGATGTTGCCGCCGGAGACCACCGCGCACTTGCGTCGGCCGGCCACGCGCCGGCCGGCGGCCAGGGCCAGGGCGCCGGCGCCCTCGGCGATCAGGTTCTCCTCCAGCGCCAGCCGCACCAGGGTCTCGCGCAGTTCGGCCTCGCGCACCACGACCACATCGTCGAGCAGGCGCGCGCACAGGCGCCGGGTGATGAAGCCGGGCACCTTGACCCGCACGCCGTCGGCCAGGGTCCGCGCCGGGTCCAGCGGGCGCAGGTCGCCCTTGAGCGCGCGGGCCATGGAGTCCACGCCCTCGACCTGGGCGCCGACCACGCGCACGCCCTGGGACTTGAGTGCCAGGGCCACGCCCGAGGCCAGGCCGCCGCCGCCGATGGGGACGATGACCACGTCCGGCGTGTACGGGGCGATCTCGATGCCGAGGGTGCCCTGGCCGGCGATCACGTCCGGGTCGTCGAACGCGGACAGGAAGCGGTAGCCGTTCTGCTCGGCCAGCAGGCGGGCGAAGGCATGGGCTTCGTCGTAGCTGTCGCCGTGCTGGCGCACGGTGGCGCCCCAGTGGGCCACGCCGGCGATCTTGTTCTCGGGCGCGCCGTGCGGCATCACCGTGATCGCCTGCACGCCCAGGCGATAGGCGGCCCAGGCCACGCCCTGGGCGTGGTTGCCGGCCGAGGCGCAGATCACCGGGCGCTGGTCGCCGCGCTCGCGCGCGGCCAGCATCGCGTTGAGCGCGCCGCGCACCTTGTACGAGCCGGTGCGCTGCAGGTTCTCCAGCTTGAGCATCACCCCGAAGCGCTCGGCGCGGTGCATCGGGGTGACCGGCAGGTAGCGGCGCAGCCGCGATTGCGCGGCCAGCACCTCGGCGACGCCGACCTCGACGGCGGCCGCATCCATGCCGCCGACGTCGCCGACGTCCGCCTCCTTCGACCCGGCGCTGGCGCGGCCGTGCTCAGGCATGGCCGCCGGACCACGGGCGATGGCGAAGAAGGCGCCTCCGCACCACGACCTCCGCAGGGGCGGTCGTGGCGCAGTGCTGCGGAGCTGCCGGCGCGCGCATCACGCCGCTGCCTGCGCGGCGTCGTCCAGGGCGACGATCGCCACCGACTCGCAGTCGTACACCTTCAGCAACTGGCGCCTGAGGGTCTCGGCCGGGCGGCTGCCCTCGACCACCAGCTGCAGCCGCCAGCGGCCGTCCACGGCGTCCGCGCCGCCCTGGATCGCGCGCGGCGCGAAGCCGCGGCGCTCGGTCATCCCGATCACCCGCACCAGCGCGCCCTCCACGGGCTTCAGCACCAGGTCAAGCCGGTAGCGCATGCGCGGGCTCCGCCTTCTTGTCGTTGGGGTTGGAATCGAGCATCTGGCTGTTGGCCGTGTTCGGCGGCACCAGCGGCCAGACGTTGGCGCGCGCGTCGATCTTCACGTGCAGCAGGCCCGGTCCCGGCGCCGCCAGCAGCGCGGCCAGCGCGCCCTCGACCTCGCCGCGGTGCTCGATCCGGCTGGCGGGGATGCCGCAGACCCGGGCCAGGGCGGCGAAGTCCGGGTTGTCGGACAGGTCGATCTCGCTGTAGCGGCGATCGAAGAACAACTCCTGCCACTGCCGGACCATGCCCAGCGAACTGTTGTCCAGCAGGATCATCTTGATCGGCAGCTGGCAGCGGGCGATGGTCACCAGCTCCTGCACGTTCATCATGAAGCCGCCATCGCCGTTGACCAGGACCACGCGCCGGTCCGGGCAGGCGAACTGCGCGCCCATCGCCGCCGGCAGGCCGAAGCCCATCGTGCCCAGCGCGCCGGAGGTCAGGTGGTTGCGCGGATGGGCGAAGCGGCAGTGCTGGGCCACCCACATCTGGTGCTGGCCGACGTCGCAGGACACGATCGCGTCCGGAGCCAGTTCGCTCAGGCGCTTGAGCAGCGCCGGCGCGTAGATGTCCTGGCCGGGCGCGTCGTAGCGGGCGGCATGGCGCTGGCGGTTGCGCGCGCAGCGCTGGCGCCAGCCGTCCTGGGCGCCGTTGCCCGGATGGTCGAGTGCGCCGGCGGCCAGTTCGCGCAGGCCGGCGCCGACGTCGCCGGGCAGGGCGATGTCGGCGGTGCGCAGCTTGGAGATCTCGTAGGCGTCGGCGTCCAGGTGGATCACCCGCGCGAACGGCGCGAACTCGGCCAGCTTGCCGGTGGCGCGGTCGTCGAAGCGGGCGCCGACCACCACCAGCAGGTCCGCCTCCTGCACCGCGATGTTCGCCGCGCGCGAACCATGCATGCCGAGCATGCCCAGCAACTGCGGATGGTTGCCGGGCAGTGCGCCCAGGCCGCGCAGGGTCAGCACGGTGGGGATGCCGGTGACTTCGACGAACTGGCGGAACTCGTCCACCGCATCGGCGATGCCGATGCCGCCACCGCCGTAGATGACGGGCTTTTCGGCGGCCGCAATCGCGGCGATGGCCTGCGCCAGCGCCGCATCGGCCGGGGCCGGCTCGGGCTCGACCGGTGCCGGCACGTGCGCCGGCAGGTGCGCGGCGGCGCCGACCTGGACGTCCTTGGGCAGGTCGATCAGCACCGGCCCGGGCCGGCCCTCGCGGGCCAGGCGGAAGGCCTCGCGCAGCACGTGCGGCAGATCCTCGACCCGGCGCACCAGGAAGCTGTGCTTGACGATCGGCATGGTCATGCCGAACACGTCCAGTTCCTGGAACGCGTCGGTGCCCAGCAGCGGCGTGCCGACCTGGCCGGTGATGCAGACCATCGGCACCGAATCCAGCAGTCCGTCGGCGATCCCGGTCACCAGGTTCGACGCGCCCGGGCCGGAGGTGGCCACGCACACGCCGACCCGGCCGCTGGCGCGGGCGTAGCCGTTCGCCGCCAGCGCCGCACCCTGCTCGTGGCGGACCAGCACGTGGCGCAGCGCGGAATCCACCAGCGCGTCGTAGAACGGCATGATCGCGCCGCCCGGATAGCCGAAGATCGTGTCCACCCCCTCGGCCTCCAGCGCGTGCGCGACCCAGGCCGCGCCGTTGCGCAGTCCGGCCGCCGCGGTGGGGGAGGCGGCGTTCATGCGGCGGCGGTCCCTTGCGCGGAGGCGTCGTCGGCGTCGGCCTGGGCTCCGCCGGCCTGCAGCCAGACCATCTTCGCCCGCAGCTGCTTGCCGACCTGCTCGATCGGATGGTCCTTGTCGGCCTGCTGGAACTTCCGGTAGTTCGGCAGGCCGGCGTCGTACTCGGCCTGCCAGTTGCGGGTGAAGGTGCCGTTCTGGATGTCGGTCAGCACGTCCTTCATCCGGGCCTTGACCCCGGCGTCGATCACCCGCGGGCCGCTGACGAAATCGCCGTACTGCGCGGTCTCGGAGATGAACTCGAGCATGCGGGTGATCCCGCCTTCGTAGAACAGGTCCACGATCAGCTTCAGTTCGTGCAGCACCTCGTAGTAGGCGATCTCCGGCTGGTAGCCGGCCTCGACCAGGGTCTCGAAGCCGGCCTGGACCAGCGAGGACGCGCCGCCGCACAGCACCGCCTGCTCGCCGAACAGGTCGGTCTCGGTCTCTTCCTTGAAGGTGGTCTTGATGATGTTGGCGCGGGCGCCGCCCAGGCCGGCGGCATATTCCAGCGCGAACCCTTCGGCCTTGCCCGAGCGGTCCTGGTGGACCGCGTAGATGCACGGCACGCCGCGGCCGATCTCGTACTCGCGGCGCACCAGCGCGCCCGGGCCCTTGGGCGCGACCAGGACCACGTCCAGGTCCTCGCGCGGGGCGATCATGCCGAAGTGGACGTTGAGGCCGTGGGCGAACAGCAGGCAGGCGCCGGGCTTCATGTTCGGGCCGACCGCCTCCTCGTAGACCTTCTTCTGGACCATGTCCGGGGTCAGGATCGCGACCAGGTCGGCGTCCTTCACCGCCTCGGCCGGCGCCTTGACCACGAAGCCGTCGGCCTGGGCCTTGGCCTCGGTCGGGCCGCCCGGGCGCAGGCCGACGACCACGTCGAAGCCGGAGTCGCGCAGGTTCAGCGCATGCGCGCGGCCCTGGCTGCCATAGCCGACGATCGCGATGCGCTTGATGAGGGCGGGAGTGGTGGAACGGGTCATGGCGGAGTCCTGTGCGTTGCGGGATCGGGGAGGGAGGAGCGGTCAACAAAAAACCCCGCGCCTTGCGGTGCGGGGTTTTGCGAATCTGGCGTGGTGTTTCTGCTTACGCGCCGGTTCGTCCCGCACCCGTGGGCGAGGTAATAAGGACGAGGACGAGGAGCGACTCGGGGCCGTGGGGCGCGCGGGTGGCGTTCGTCGAGGGCGTGTGGCAGTGCAACATGGACCGTAGGGAAACACGCCGTTTCGCAGCTTGTCAAGCGATCCGGATGCCCGCGCTACGGTTGCAGTTGCAACCGTGCGCAGGCCGCACAATCGCCGCACAATCCCGCATCGCCCGAGCATCCGCGACCGGCCCCCACGGCGCCAGGTCATCCCCCCCACGCGCCAGCGTCCGCCAGCGTTCCGCCCCATGCCCGAATACCGCTCCCGCACCTCCACCCACGGCCGCAACATGGCCGGCGCCCGCGCCCTGTGGCGCGCCACCGGCATGCGCGACGAGGACTTCCACAAGCCCATCGTCGCCATCGCCAACTCCTTCACCCAGTTCGTGCCCGGCCACGTGCACCTGAAGGACCTGGGGCAACTGGTCGCACGCGAGGTCGAGCGCGTCGGCGGGGTGGCCAAGGAATTCAACACGATCGCCGTCGACGACGGCATCGCCATGGGCCACGACGGCATGCTGTATTCGCTGCCCAGCCGCGAACTGATCGCCGATGCGGTCGAATACATGGTCAACGCGCACTGCGCCGACGCGCTGGTGTGCATCTCCAACTGCGACAAGATCACCCCGGGCATGCTGATGGCCGCGCTGCGGCTGAACATCCCCACGGTGTTCGTGTCCGGCGGGCCGATGGAGGCGGGCAAGACCCGGCTGGCGGACCACAAGCTCGACCTGATCGATGCGATGGTGATGGCCGCCGACCCGGCCGCTTCCGACGAGCAGGTGGCCGCGGTGGAGCGCAGCGCCTGCCCGACCTGCGGCTCGTGTTCGGGCATGTTCACCGCCAACTCGATGAACTGCCTGACCGAGGCGCTGGGCCTGTCGCTGCCGGGCAACGGCACCCTGCTGGCGACCCATGCCGATCGCGAGGCATTGTTCAAGCGCGCCGGCGTCACCGCGGTGGAACTGTGCCATCGCTGGTACGGCGCCGAGGATGCCAGTGCGCTGCCCCGCGGGATTGCCACGTTCGAGGCATTCGAGAACGCGATGACCCTGGACATCGCGATGGGCGGCTCGACCAATACCATCCTGCACCTGCTGGCCGCCGCGCAGGAGGGTGAGGTGGCGTTCGGGATGCGCGACATCGACCGGCTGTCGAAGCGCGTGCCACAGTTGTGCAAGGTCGCGCCGAACACCCAGAAGTATCACATCGAGGACGTCCATCGCGCCGGCGGAGTCATGGCCATCCTGGCCGAGCTGGCGCGGGGCGGCCTGCTCCACACCGGTGCCTCCACCGTGCATGCCCGCACCCTGGGCGAGGCGCTGGAGACGTGGGACGTGACCGCCACGCAGGACGAGGCGGTCCATGCCTTCTTCAAGGCCGGCCCGGCCGGCATCCCCACCCAGGTCGCCTTCAGCCAGGCCACGCGCTGGCCGTCGCTGGACGTCGACCGTGCCGAAGGCTGCATCCGTGATGTGCAGCACGCGTTCTCGAAGGAGGGCGGCCTGGCCGTGCTCCACGGCAACATCGCCGTCGATGGCTGCGTGGTGAAGACCGCCGGCGTGGACGAATCGATCCACGTGTTCGAAGGCAGCGCCCGCGTCTACGAAAGCCAGGACGCGGCGGTGCAGGGCATCCTCGGAGACGAGGTGCGGGCCGGCGACGTGGTGGTGATCCGCTACGAAGGCCCCAAGGGCGGCCCGGGCATGCAGGAAATGCTGTACCCGACCTCGTACCTGAAATCCAAGGGCCTCGGCAAGCACTGCGCCCTGCTCACCGACGGGCGCTTTTCCGGCGGCACGTCGGGCTTGTCCATCGGCCACGCCTCGCCGGAGGCGGCGGCCGGCGGCGCCATCGGCCTGGTCCGCGACGGCGACCGCATCCGCATCGACATCCCGGCGCGCAGCATCGACCTGCGGGTGCCGGAAGTCGAACTGGCCGCACGCCGTGCCGAACAGGACGCCCGGGGCTGGAAGCCGGCGCAGCCGCGCCCACGCCAGGTCAGCACCGCGTTGAAGGCCTATGCGCTGCTGGCCACCAGCGCCGACAAGGGCGCGGTGCGGGACAAGGCATTGCTCGATCCTTGAGCGTCGCCGCCGGCATCCCGTAGTAGCCGCGCCGGCGCTGGGCTATCTTCGCTGCCAGCCGCCGCCTCGAAGCACCGCCATGCGCATTCTTGTCGCCGCCTTCCTGTCGCTTGCCCTCGTGCCGTCCGTCGCGCCCGCCGCCGACCGGATCACCGGCGAGCTGTTCGCCACCCGTTCGGAAGTGATCGCCCCGCACGCGATGGCGGCCACTTCGCACCCGCTGGCCACCCAGATCGCGCTGGACACGATGCGCCAGGGCGGTTCGGCGATGGACGCGGCCATCGCCGCCAATGCCGCGCTCGGGCTGATGGAGCCGACCGGGAATGGAATAGGCGGCGACCTGTTCGCCATCGTCTGGGATCCGAAGACCGGAAAACTGTACGGCTACAACGGTTCGGGTCGCTCGCCGCAATCGTTGACCCTGGCCGAGTTCGGGCGCCGAGGACTGGAGGAGATCCCCGCCACCGGCCCGCTGCCGGTCTCGGTGCCCGGCGCGGTGGACGGCTGGTTCGCGCTGCACGAGCGCTTCGGCCGGCGGCCGATGGCCGACAACCTGGCGCCGGCCATCCGCTACGCGCGCGAAGGCCATCCGGTGCACGAGGTGATCGCCTACTACTGGGCGCGCTCGGTGCCGCGGCTGTCGCAATATCCCGGTTTCAAGCAGCAGTTCACCATCGATGGCCGCGCCCCGCGCAAGGGCGAGATGTGGAAGAACCCGAACCTGGCCGACACCCTGCAGAAGATCGCCGACGGCGGCCGCGACGCGTTCTACAAGGGCGAAATCGCGCACACCATCGATGCCTACTTCAAGGCCAACGGTGGCTACCTCTCCTACGAGGACCTGGCCGCGCACCATGGCGAGTGGGTCGAACCGGTGTCCACCAACTACCGTGGCGTGGATGTGTGGGAACTTCCCCCCAATAGCCAGGGCATCGCCGCGCTGCAGATGCTCAACGTGCTGGAGGGCTACGACTTCTCGAAAATCGCGTTCGGCTCGCCCGAGCACGTGCACTTGTTCGTGGAAGCCAAGAAGCTGGCCTTCGCCGACCGCGCGCGGTTCTACGCCGACCCGGCGTTCCAGCCGGCGCCGGTGGCGAAGCTGGTGTCCAAGGAATACGCGGCGCAGCGGCGCAAGCTGGTCTCGATGGACAAGGCGCTGCGCGAGGTCCAGCCCGGAACGCCGAAGCAACTGGAGGAAGGCGACACCATCTACCTGACCACCGCCGACGCCGACGGGATGATGGTTTCGCTGATCCAGTCCAACTACCGCGGCATGGGCAGCGGCATGGCCCCGCCGGGGCTGGGCTTCATCCTGCAGGACCGCGGCGAGATGTTCGTGCTGGCCGGCTGCGACTCGCCACCGCGCCATCCCAACTGCTACGCGCCGGGCAAGCGCCCGTTCCAGACCATCATCCCGGCCTTCATCACCCGAAACGGCAAGCCCTGGGTGAGCTTCGGGGTGATGGGCGGGGCGATGCAGCCGCAGGGCCACGTGCAGATCGTGATGAACCTGGTGGACTTCGGCATGAACCTGCAGGAGGCCGGCGACGCGCCGCGGATCCAGCACGAGGGCTCGACCGAACCGACCGGGCGCGGCACGGCGATGAGCGACGGCGGCGAGGTCAACCTGGAAACCGGCTTTCCCTACGAGACGATCCGCGCGTTGATGCGCAAGGGCCACCGCATCGTCTTCGCCGACGGCCCGTTCGGCGGCTACCAGGCGATCCTGCGCGACCCGGACAGCGGGGTGTACTTCGGCGCCTCGGAAAGCCGCAAGGACGGGCAGGCGGCGGGGTACTGACACATGAAAAACGAAGAACTTAAGGCTGATCTGGCGAAATACCCGACATATTGGGAAGGAAAGCCAGGTGGAAGCAGGAATGGCAAAGGGAGCGCCGCCTTCATTTGGCAGGTTGTTGGGTATTTGGTCGACAAAGGTGAGATCGATCCATTCAGCCGTGACAGAAAGTCTGCCGAACAAGCTGTCGTCGAATTTACAGCTACGATCCCGGATGCACCTGACATTAGCAGAAACTTGCAGGAAGTCGGTTACGCACGCTCCTTCTGGAAGAAAGAGCGGTCAGGCGCAGGCATTTCCAACGAAAAATCAGAACCACTGGAATATCCCTCCATCCAGCAGACTGCCATCATGACTCGACAACCACTGAATCAAATTCTGTATGGCCCACCAGGCACTGGAAAAACTTACAGGACGATCGACAAGGCGCTGGAAATTATCGATCCAGAATTCCTGCGCGCCAATGCACAAGATCGAAAGCGGCTGAAGGCGCGCTACGATGAGTTGGCAGCCGAGCATCGTATTCGGTTTGTCACTTTTCATCAGAGCTTCAGTTACGAGGATTTTGTCGAGGGGCTTCGGGCTGATAGCGAAACCGGTACGTTGCAGTATCGCGTTGAGCCCGGTGTTTTCAGGAGCATTTGCGAGGATGCTAGGGGCTCTGCGCAGATTGCTTCGACCATCGGTATCCGGGAAGATGCGCGCATCTGGAAGATTTCCATAGACGGCACCGGTGAGGCCAGCACGACGCGAAGATACTGTTTCGCCCATGGTGAGGCCCGTATAGGCTGGAGTCAGGTGGGAGATCTGAACAACGAGCAACTTGTTGACGTGCCATCTTATCTTGCACTTGGTACGAACGACCGCAGTTCCCTTCGGTTGTTCTCGAAGGAGATCGAAGCGGGCGACGTTTTGCTGTGCATAGGCTCGGAGAACGAAATACAGGCCATCGGGGTTGTGCAGGGCGAATACGAATACCAGCCCCAGACACCATCCGGCGTAACGGCGGACTATGTCAACGTGCTTCCGGTACGTTGGCTGTCGACGGGCCTGGCGCTGGATATTCGCCCTATCAATGCAGGCCGAAAGTTCACACTGAAGACCGTGTACGAAATGACGCGCTTCGGTTGGCCGGAACTGGCCGATTATCTGGAGGCCGCATCCATTCAGTTGGGCGGACAAGGATCTGCTCCCGCATTGAAAACTCTACCCTACGTCCTCATCATCGACGAGATAAACCGAGGGAACATTTCACGCATATTCGGTGAACTTATTACCTTGGTTGAATCGTCAAAGCGCAGAGGAGGCGAGGAAGCGCTGGAGGTCACGCTGCCATATTCCAGGAAGAAATTCAGTGTACCGAGCAACGTGTATCTGATTGGCACGATGAATACGTCGGATCGCTCACTAGCAGGCATGGATGTTGCGTTACGTCGCCGTTTCGTCTTTGAGGAAATGTCGCCAAGACCAGAGCTGTTGAGCACTGTTGCAGGCATCGACTTGCGTAAATTGCTGGAAGCGATGAATCGCCGCATCGAAGTCCTACTGGGCCGAGACTACCTACTCGGCCATGCTTATTTCATATCCGTGGCATCGTTCGATGATCTGAAACAGACGTTCCGGAGACAAATAGTGCCATTGCTTCAGGAGTATTTCTTCGAGGATTGGGAAAAAATCGCCGAGGTACTGAACGATCCCAGAAAGGCGAATGAACATCGCTTCCTGTCCTTTCCGGAGTACGACGAACTTGTCTTGTTTGGGAAATCCGGAATGGGGAATGGTCAGTTGCGGTGGGAGCTCAATGATCCGGCTTTCGACAAGGCGGATAGCTACCGGGGCGTCTACACGTTAGTCGGCCCTGCCCCATGAAACAACTCGTTACCGTCCGTGAGCATGCTCGTCTTACGGTGGCCGAGACACCTGCTTCGGTCAGGAACGCCGCACATGTACCGGAAACTGCATTCAATTGGCTGCTTGAAGAAAGTATCAAGATGCGTGGTTCGAAGGCTGGCGTGCATCTGGTCGAGCTGGAAGGTCGGCGCGAGCTGAGGTTGGACAACTACGTCGGTGTCATGGAGTCGCCATGCGGTACTCGTATCGAGATCCTGCCGAAGGCGTTGGAGCCAGGAGATGACATCGAAGCCGGTCGAAATCTGTTGCAGAATATGTTGGCTGGTTGCTTAGATTTGCCGTTGCGCAAGTCCAATCTTACTATCCTGCGCACCTTCAATGCTCCATTGACCGAATGGATCGCTTGGCAGTTCCTACAAGGTGTGGAGCATTTGGTGAGGCGTGGTCTGCGCTTCGACTACCATCCAGTGCAGGAGGAGTTGCGATACTTGCGTGGCCGCATGGTGATGGCGATTCAGTTGCGTCAGCCACCGAGCCGCGCCCACTTCTTTCAGGTGGAACACGACGTATTCGATGCAGATCGCTCTGAAAACAGACTGATCTGTTCCGCCTTAGATGTAGTACGAAAGCGCACCCGCGAGCCTAGGAGCTGGCGGTTGGCGCACGAATTGGCGCACAAATTGTCCGGGGTTCCCGCCAGTAGGGACATTCCGGGGGATTTTCGTCGTTGGCGCAGTGATCGCCTTATGGAACACTACTCGCCGGTGCGTGCGTGGTGCTCCCTAATTCTGCGTGAACAAATGCCATTGACGATCGTTGGCACTCAGAAAGGCCATAGCCTGCTGTTCCCGATGGAAAAGGTCTATGAGCAGTATGTAGGATCGGGCCTGCGCCGATGGTTGCCGCCAGGCGCAAAGTTGGCATCGCAGGCTGCCAGCCAGTTCCTTACTAGGCATCAAGGGCAAAATTGGTTTCAGCTGCGGCCAGACTTCTTGATCCAGTACGAAGGTCGACACATCGTGGCGGACGCCAAATGGAAGTTGCTCGATGGTGCGCAGGACACAAATGAACATAAATACGGCTTGTCCCAAGCCGATTTCTATCAGCTGTTCGCCTACGGTCAGAAGTACCTGAACGGTATTGGTACTATGTACCTGTTCTATCCGAAGACGTCGCGCTTCAATACCCCGCTTCCATCGTTTGATTTCAGCGAACAGTTGCGGCTGCATGTCGTGCCCTTCGATCTGCTCGATGGGAAGCCAGTCGGGCTTCGGTTGACCTCTATCGCTCCGGTCGCAGTAGTAAGGGCCGATGTGGTCTAATGCCCCTCGAAGCGGGGGTACCCCGGCGCCGGGAAGGGCCGCGGTTGAGACAGTCCCTTGGAACCTGATCCGGTTGATACCGGCGTAGGGAAGCTTTCGCGGAATGGCCTGGCCGTCCCGTGTCCGCCCGCTCCGGGGCGGTGCGAGCCGGACCTGGCGTCCGGGATCGCGCCGCCATGGTCCGCACGCCAGTGCGGCGATCCATGCACGCAGCGGAGCCACCGATGAACGCCATTCCCGCCACCCTGGTCCAGCAGGCCGAGCAGCTGTCCGAATCGGTCACCCGGCCGATCCCCGGCTCGCGCAAGATCCACGTCGAAGGTTCGCGCCCGGACATCCGCGTGCCGATGCGCGAGATCGCGCTGACCCGCACGCCGACCATCTTCGGTGGCGAGGACAACCCGCCCGTCACCGTCTACGACACCTCCGGCCCGTACACCGACCCGCAGGCGCGCATCGACCTGGCCGCCGGCCTGCCGGCGCTGCGTGCACAGTGGATCGCCGAGCGCGGCGACACCGAGGCGCTGCCGGCGCTGTCCTCCGAATTCGGCCGCGCCCGCGAACACGATCCGAAGCTGG
>JAFLEA010000073.1 GCA_017302035.1 Lysobacterales bacterium | reverse complement strand
GCGGCCGCGCCCGGGCCGCCGGCGCGGATCTCGGTCACGCGCCGGGCCATCGTGCCGGCCACCACCACCTGCTGCAGCGCGTTGAACACCTGCGCGGCCGGGGCGCCGCCGAGGGTCATCGCGCGCACCACCTCGTTGAGCTGCGCCTGCAGCTGCGGCACGCGGCCGGTGAACCTTTCCGCATTGCCGGCCAGGGCCAGCACCGCCTCCTCGGAAGCGACGATCTGCGCGGCGCTCTCGCCCAGCGGCGCCCACACCTTGGCCAGGTCGCCCAGCGGGCCGGACACGCCAGGCTCGTCGCCGAAACGGCCTTGCAGACCGCTCACCGTGCCCTCGATCTGCGCCTTGGTCTCGCGGAAGGCCTTGAACGCCTCGGCGTTGCCGGCCACCGCGTCGCGGCCCTGGTTGGCCAGCTGCTGCGACAGCACCTGCAAGTCGGCGGCGCCGGTGCTGGCGCCGGACAGGCGGCTGCCCTGCCAGGTGGCCACGCCGGTGTTCAGGCCGAAAACCAGCACCGACAGGGCGAGCAGTACCAGCCAGAAGCCAGTGCTGACGCCACCGAGGCGGCTGGTCTTGGGGGAGTCCGGTGTAGTGCTCATGCTTGCTGAACCTCGGTGCGTTGCGGGGCCGGCGCCTCAGGCGGCGGCTTGACGGAATTCGGGAGTACGAGCCAGGCGCGATAGCGAGAACACGCCCCAGTCGGCGCCGTCGCTGTGGAAGGCGCGATCGATGAAGTGCGCGTAACGGCCCTGTGCCAGCGGCGCCGGATCGATCGCCTGCTCCTCGCCGAAACTGCGCTGGCCGTAGAGTTCGTCGATGGTCAGGGCCACGTCGCCGCCCTGCTGGCGCATGACCAGCACCCGCTGGCCTTCGTGCAGCACGGTGCGCTCGCCTTCCAGGAACAGCTTCAGGTCGACCACCGGGAACAGGTTGCCGCGCAGGTTGCCGATGCCGAGCAGCCAGGGCTGCGCGCCGGGCAACGGGGTAACCGGGGGCATCGACAGGATCTCGACCACCTCGCCGAACGAGGAAACCAGGCGATGGTCGCCGATGCGGTAGCCGACGCCGCGCCAGGTTTCCGGCCCCAGCTCGCGCGCCGGAAGGCGTACGGCGTGACCGAGGCTGCGCTGCTCGTAGTCGGCGAGGATGTCGAACGGGGTACGCATGTCAGGCGGTTACCAGTTGGTTGATGCGCTCCAGCAGGTCTTCCTCGCGCGGCGGCTTGACCACGTAGTCGACCGCGCCCTGGCGCATGCCCCAGGCGCGGTCGGTTTCCATGTGCTTGGTGCTGACGATCAGCACCGGGATCTTGCTCGTGGCCGCGTCGCGGGTCAGCGCGCGGGTGGCCTGGAACCCGCTCATGCCGGGCAGGACCACGTCCATCAGCACCAGGTCCGGCAGCTGCCTGCGGGCGATCTCGATGCCATCCTCGGCGTTGCTCGCCGGGATGACCTCGTGCCCCCCGCGCTCCAGCCACTGGGTGAAGACCGCGCGATCGGTCGGCGAGTCTTCGATAAGGAGAATTCGTGCCATGTGCTTGCCTGCCCCCCGGTCAGGCAGTGACGTAGGTGCGGATGGCGCCCAGCAGTTCCTCGCGCGTGAACGGCTTGGTCAGGTACTGCTCGGAGCCGACGATGCGCCCGCGCGCCTTGTCGAACAGGCCGTCCTTGGAGGACAGCATGATCACCGGCGTGGACTTGAACTTCTGGTTGCTCTTGATCAGCGCGCAGGTCTGGTAGCCGTCCAGGCGCGGCATCATGATGTCCACGAAGATGATCTGCGGCTGCTGGTCGGCGATCTTGGCCAGGGCCTCGAAGCCGTCGCTGGCGGTGACCACTTCGCAACCTTCGCGCTTCAGGAGCGTCTCGGCGGTCCGGCGGATGGTCTTGGAGTCATCGATCACCATGACCCGCAAGCCGCCCAATGCCCCGGCAGGGGCCATCTCTTCAGTCATTACTGCATTCCCCATGCGCGCGGCGCTTCTGCTGGCGCCACTGCGAGGCTACCTATATCCCAGCCCCGCCGGAGACTGTCAAGACCGCGATCCCGCGGGATCCACGCTGAATGGGCCATATGCGAACCCGGTCTCATTCTGGAGCCCGCCTCCGGGGCCCGGCGGCGGCGGCCGGATCGGATACCATCGGCCGTCCCCCCCTCCGCACTTCCCCGACCAATGGCCGTTCCGCTGGACGTCGTCGTGGTGATGGACCCGATCGGGTCGATCAAGATCGCCAAGGACACCACCTTCGCCATGCTGCTGGAAGCGCAGCGCCGCGGCCATCGCCTGCACTACGTGCGCCCGGGCGGGCTGTCGATCCGCGACGGCCGCGCCGTGGCGATGGCCGCCCCGCTGGCGGTACGCGACGACCCGGGCGGCTGGTTCGAACTGGGACCGTGGGTGGAGCTGGAGTTCGGTCCCGGCCAGGTCGTGCTGATGCGCAAGGATCCGCCGGTGGACGCCGAGTTCATCTACGACACCCAGGTCCTGGACCTGGCCCGGCTGGCCGGGGCGCAGGTGGTCAACGACCCGCGCGGGCTGCGCGACTTCAACGAGAAGCTGGCGGCGATGCTGTTCCCGCAGTGCTGCCCACCGACCCGGATCAGCCGCGACGCCGCCGCGCTCAAGGCCTTCGTGGCCGAACAGGGCACGGCCGTGCTCAAGCCGCTGGATGGCATGGGCGGGCGCTCGATCTTCCTCACCCGGGCCGGCGACCCCAACCTCAACGTGATCCTGGAGACGCTGACCGAGGGCGGCCGCAAACTGGCCCTGGCCCAGCGCTACCTGCCGGAGATCGTGCACGGCGACAAGCGGATCCTGCTGGTCGACGGCGAACCGGTGGACTACTGCCTGGCGCGGATCCCGCAGGGCGACGAATTCCGCGGCAACCTGGCCGCCGGCGGCCGCGGCGAGGGCCGCCCGCTGGGCGAGCGCGACCGCTGGATCGCGGCCCAGGTGGGACCGGAAATGCGCCGCCGCGGCATGCGCTTCGTCGGCCTGGACGTGATCGGCGATTACCTCACCGAGGTCAACGTCACCAGCCCCACCTGCGTGCGCGAACTGGATGCGCAGTTCGGGCTCAACATCGCCGGCAGGCTGTTCGATGCGATCGAGGCCGGCCCGGCTGGCGACCCCGGGCGGGCATGAGCGCCACTGCCGCCCCGCCACCGGCCGCGATCGGGCCACGCCAGCGGCTCAATGCCACGGCGGCGCTGTCGCTGCTGGTCCACGCCGTCCTGATCCTGGGCTTGGGCTTCGCGCTCAAGGGCGAGGCACCCCTGGTCCCGACCCTGGACGTGATCTTCAGCCAGACCCAGACCCCGCTCACCCCGGAACAGGCCGACTTCCTGGCCCAGGCCAACAACCGCGGCGGCGGCGACCACGATCAGGCGCAACGCCCGCGCGAAACCCAGGCCGGGACGATGCCGCTGGCCGAGCCGGGGGACGCGCCGCGGCCCGAGCGCCGAAGCGCGGCGGCGGAAACGCCGCCGCCGCAGGCGCGGGTGGTGGCCAGCCGCCGTGGCGAGCAATCGGTCGCGGAGGCGCAGCCGCGGGAGCCGCTGCCGGAGCCGGAACTGCCGCCGGTCAGCGAGGCCCGGGCCGCGCGCGACGCGGAGATGGCGCGGCTGGCGGCGGAGGTGTACCTACGCTCGGAGTTGTATGCGAAGCGGCCGACGCGCAAGTTCGTCTCGGCCAGCACCCGCGAGTACGCCTATGCGAACTACCTGCGCGCATGGGTGGATCGGGCCGAGCGGATCGGCAACCTGAACTACCCGGACGAAGCACGGCAGCGCCGGCTGGGCGGCCAGGTGGTGGTAAGCGTGGGCGTGCGCCGCGACGGCACGGTGGAAAGCACCCGGATCCTGCGCTCCAGCGGCACCCCGCTGCTGGACGCAAGCGTGCTGCGCATGGTCGAACTGGCCGAGCCCTTCCCGCCGCTGCCCGACGCGAAGGACGGCGTCGACATCCTGCACGTGACCCGCACCTGGGTGTTCGTGCCGGCCGGCAAGATGCGCACCGAGTAGGTCCGGAGTGCGGCGGCCCGCGCCGCCCGCGCCCCGGGCCTCGCCTACAGCGCCCTGGCCGCCTCGACCACCTTGTCGGCGGTGATGCCGAAATGCCGGTACAGCTCGCCGGCCGGTGCCGAGGCGCCGAAGCGGTCCAGGCCGACCACCGCACCGTCCAGGCCCACGTACTTGCGCCAGAAATCGGTCACGCCCGCTTCCACCGCAACCCGCCGGCGCACCGCCGTCGGCAGCACCGCTTCGCGCCAGGCCGCGTCCTGGCGATCGAACACGTCGGTCGAAGGCATCGACACCACCCGCGTCTTCAGGCCCGCCGCATCGAGCACCTGCTTGGCCTCCATCGCCAGCGCCACCTCCGAGCCGGTGCCGATCAGGATCAGGTCCGGGCTGCCGCCCGGCGCATCGGCCAGCACGTAGCCGCCGCGCTCGATCTGCGCGACCTGCGCCGCGCTGCGCGCCTGGTGCGGCAGGTTCTGGCGGCTGAACACCAGGCAGCTCGGCTTGCCCGCGCGCTGGAGCGCCGCCTTCCATGCCACCGCGGACTCGACCGCATCGCACGGTCGCCACACGTCGTTGCCGGGGATGTAGCGCAGCGAGGCCAGGTGCTCGACCGGCTGGTGGGTCGGTCCGTCCTCGCCCAGGCCGATCGAATCGTGGGTGTAGACGTGGATCACCTGCGCCGGGATCAGCGCGCTCATCCGCAGCGCGTTGCGTGCGTAGTCGCTGAACACCAGGAAGGTCGCATCGAACGGCAGGAAGCCGCCGTGCAGCGCCAGGCCGTTGGCGATCGCGCTCATGCCGAACTCGCGCACGCCGTAGTGGATGTAGTTGGCGCCCGGATCGGCCCGGGTGACCGATGTGCTGGCCTTCCACTGGGTCAGGTTGGACGGTGCCAGGTCGGCCGAGCCGCCGACCAGCTCCGGCAGCAGCGGGGCGAAGGCGCCGATCGCATTCTGCGAGGCCTTGCGCGAGGCGATGGCCGGACCCTCGGCCTGGACCTGGGCGATGAACGCATCGGCGTGCGCGGCGAAGTCCGCCGGCAACTCACCGCGCGCGCGCCGGGTGAACTCGGCCGCCGCGTCCGGATGCTGCTGCGCGTAGCGGTCGAACAGCTCCCGCCACTGCGCCTGGCGCCGCTGGCCGGTTGCGTTGGCGCGCCAGCCGGCGTAGATCTCCTGCGGCACTTCGAACGGCGCGTAGGGCCAGTCCAGCTGCCTGCGCATGCCCTCGATCTCGTCCTTGCCCAGTGGCGCGCCGTGCGACTCTTCCTTGCCGGCCTTGTTCGGCGCGCCGAAGCCGATCACGGTCCTGCAGCAGAGCAGGCTGGGCTTGTCGGTCACCGCCAGCGCCGCGTCGATGGCGGCCTTGATCGCCGCCGGATCGTGGCCGTCGACATCGCGCACCACGTGCCAGCCGTAGGCCTCGAAGCGCGCCGGGGTGTCGTCGGTGAACCAGTCGTGGACCTCGCCGTCGATGGAGATGCCGTTGTCGTCCCAGAACGCGGTCAGCTTGCCCAGGCCCCAGGTGCCGGCCAGCGAGGCAGCCTCGTGGGAGATGCCTTCCATCATGCAGCCGTCGCCCATGAACACCCAGGTGCGGTGGTCGACGAGGTCGAAGTCTTCGCGGTTGTAGCGCTGGGCCAGCAGCTTCTCGGCCAGGGCGAAGCCCACGGCGTTGGCGAAGCCCTGACCCAGCGGGCCGGTGGTGGTCTCCACGCCCGGCGTCTCGTGGCGCTCGGGGTGGCCCGCGGTGCGGCTGTGCAGTTGGCGGAAGCGCTTGAGTTCGTCCAGTGGCAGGTCGTAGCCGCTCAGGTGCAGCAGCGCGTAGTGCAGCATCGAGCCATGACCGTTGGACAGCACGAAGCGGTCGCGGTCGACCCAGTGCGGGTCGGACGGATCGTGGCGCAGGTAGTCGTTCCACAGCACTTCGGCGATGTCGGCCATGCCCATCGGCATGCCCGGGTGGCCGGAGTTGGCGGCCTGGACCGCATCGGCGGCGAGGAAACGGATGGCGTTGGCGAGCTGGCGGCGGGTCGGCGTCGTCATGTCGGGGCTGGGCGGGGTCCGCAGGGCACCCGCGGCGCTGCGGGCCGCCCATTGTCCCATTCCGGACCGCTGCTGTCCCGGACCGGATATCCGGGAAGCACAGGCTCCGGATGCGGGCGCGGGAAGCGCCCGCTTCAGGCAAGGCCGCGGGACGCGCGGGCTCCGGCCGGCGCCGCCGTACCTGGGGGGCCTGGCGCGTTGCCCGGTTCCGCGTCCTGCCGCAAGGTCCCCGGCCCCCAACGGGGCACAGGCCAATGGCTACCAGTGCCATTGCGGCTGCAGAGGCGACTGTCGTTCGGCTGCTTCTGGCGGGCGGGTCTCCAAAGGCAGCCGACCAACAGGCGGCTCCACCGCAGGTCTTCTGGCCGACATGGGGCTCCCGCAGCTCGCCGAGGACGTCGCTGCAAGGCGCTCGCGTTCGAGCGGTACAGGGATGTACCGCGCCCGCGTGTTGGAGCAGAGCGCGGAACCACGCGGCGAACACGCGCCCCTTGCAGCGGCGGTTCCGTGCCCGGGACGATGCCTAGGGCCCGCGGATCACGACGGCGCGGAAACCGCACCCTCCGGCAGGGAGGCGTCGGTCTCGCCGTGCGCCACCAGGGTCGCCAGGGTCAGATCGCCGCTCACGTTGAGCGTGGTGCGGCACATGTCGAGGAAGTGGTTCACGCCCAGGATCAGGCCGATGCCCATCGGGTTCACCCCGACCATCGCGCAGATCAGCGCCACCACCGGCAGCGAGCCGGAGGGCACGCCGGCAGTGCCGATGCCGCCGAGGATGCACACCACCATCACCATGAATTGCTGGCCCAGGCTCAGGTCCACGCCGAAGAACTGGGCCAGGAAGATCACCGTCACGCCCTCGAACAGCGCGGTGCCGTTCTGGTTGGCGGTGGCGCCCACGGTCAGCACGAAGCGCGAGATCCGCCGCGGCAGGCCCATCCGGTCGGCCACCTGCAGCGCGGTCGGCAGGGTGGCGTTGCTGGAGGCGGTGGAGAACGCCATCACCGCCGCCTCCTGGATGTCGCGGAAGAACTTCAGCGGCGAGCGCCCCGTCATCCGTACCGCGATCGAATAGGTGCCGAACATGTGCAACGCCAGCCCCAGCACCACCACCGCGACATAGGCGCCCAGCCGCAGCAGCAGGTCGAAGCCGAAGATCGCCGCCAGGTTGAACATGAAGCAGAACACCGCGTACGGCGCCAGCCGGATCACCAGCCCGATCAGGACCATGGAGACCTCGAAGACGCCCTCGATGCCGCGCCTGAGCGTGGCCACCTTCTCGGCCGGCGCAAGCACCATGCCCACGCCGAACATCACCGCGAAGAACATCAGCGCCAGGATCGAGGCGTTGCTCGAGGCGGCGTCGACCACGTTGCTCGGCACGATCGACAGCAGCATGTCGAGGCCGCGCGGCTGGCTGTCGATGCTGGCGACGATCTCGCGGCTGCGCTCGGCGTTCTGCGCCAGCAGATCCTGCGCCAGCGCCGGATCGACGCCGGTACCGGGCTGCAGCCAGTTCACCAGCACCAGGCCGATCAGCACCGCCACGCCCGACAGCACCACGGTGTAGGCCAGGGTCTTCCAGCCGATCCGGCCCAGGGCGCGGATGTCGCCCATCTCGGAGATGCCCATCACCAGCGCCGAGAACAGCAGCGGCACGATCAGCATGAAGATCAGGTTGAGGAACAGGCGCGAGGCGGGGGTGGTGATCCAGTCGGTGAACGCCCGCACCCAGCCGGCGTCGGCGCCGGCGGTCAGGTGCACGGCCAGGCCCAGCACCAGGCCCAGACCGAAGCCCAGGCCCATCTTCCACGGCATCGGCCAGCGCCTGCGTGCGTTCGAGTCCATGCCCATCCCCGGAGAAAGCAGCCGGCAGCTTAGCAAACCGCCGCCGGCGGTCGTGGCCTGCGCGTTGGCGCCAGGCGGCGCCGGCGAGGCGGTTCCGGCGAAGTCCGATCAGTGGCGCGGATACAGTGGCGGCAACGGCGCAGCCTCGACCGGCGACGCAGCGCGCCAGCGCGGCCCCTCGCGGAACGCGATGCGCAAGGCGGAGCGGGCGGCGGACGGATCGCCTTCCCCGGCCCACAGCGCGCGCCGCATCGCCGCCAGCGCATCGCGCTGGCGCGGATCGTCCAGGCGCGCGATCGCCTCGTCGAGATCCGCCGCCGGCGGGTCGGCCATCCGCTGCACTATCCCCGCGACCTGGTCGAACGCACCGCCATCGAGCGCACGGCGCAACTCGGCCAGTGCCGGCCTGCCCCCCGGCACGCCGGCCGGTGCCGGCGCGGTATGGACAGCGGCCCGGCCCTTTCGCCGCGAATGCAACAGCCAGCCCAGGGTCGCCAGCCACAGCGCGGCGAACGCCAGCGCCAGCCACGGCCACACCCGGCCAGCGGCGGCAACCGCGAACGGGGCCGCGGCCGAGGAAGGGTCGATTGCGGCATCGTCCGGCGCGTGCGCAGGCGATACCGGCAAGGCATCCGCCGGCGGTACCAGCGCGCCGCCCACGCCCGCGGCGACCTGCAGTTCCAGATCGGGCAGTTCCGCCACCCGCGCCTGGCCGGCGACGGTGTCCCACCACGCCATGCGCGGACCGGGCACGTGCAGCGGACCGGGCTGCAGCGGTACCACCGAGTAGCGCCGCACCACGGTCAACTGCGGGCCGCCGTCGACGAAGCGCTCGCTGGCCTCGGCACGCTCGGGGAACACCTGGGCGCCCTCCACCCGCGGCACCGGGATCTCCGGGAACTGGGCCGCGGTGGCGCCCTGGGCCACCGCCTCGACCGCGATCTCCACCGCTTCCCCGGCCCGGGCCTCGGCGGGCGCGGCCAGGTAGCGCAGGCGCAGGCTGCGCAAGGGCAGCCACGGCTGTGGCGCGCCGTCCGGCTGGGCACGCACCTGCAGGGCCAGCGGCGCGGCCTGCGCGGTCAGCCGGCGCCCGGAACCGAACAGGTCGTCGAAGAAGCCCCCGGCGCCCTGCCCGCTGAAGCGTGCCGGCGGCAGGTCCAGCACGCCGCTGCGCTCGGGCACCAGCAGGTAGCGGCGCTCGAGCACCCGGTAGCGGCGGCCACCGACCTCGCGGCTGCTCTGCACGTCGTCGCCGACGCGCTGCAGCGAGGCGCCTTCGGGCGCATCCTGGACCAGTTCGCCGGACAGCAGCGACGTGGCGTAGTACAGGCGCAGGGTCAGGCCCACGCTCTGCTGCACGTACGGCGCCTGATCGTCAACGCGGGTCTCGACGAACACGTCGCCCTGCGGCTCGGGCGCACGCGCGCCGGACACCACCAGTTTCAGCGGCGCGGTGCGCTCGCCACCGAGGTCCAGCGCCGGGATTTCCAGGGTGCCCTCGCGCAGCGGGACCAGGGCCAGGCCGAACAGGGTGCGGTCGCCGGTGGCGGTGCTGCGGTAGGGCTGTCCCAGGTCGAAATCGGTGCGCAGCGGACGATAATCGGGGGCCGCGCCGGGCTGGTCGGTCTCGATGTTGAGGGTCACCGATTCCCCGACCGCGACGGTGGTGCGGTCCAGCCATGCGCGCGTCTCCGCCTGCGCCGGCGCGATCGCGGCCAGGCACGCGAACAACCACCACAACGCGCGCGCCGCGCCAACGCGGACGGCGGGCGCGACGCCATGCGGCCGGCCGATTGGGGAGGAACGGAGAATGCGGTTCGCGGTCATCGCCCTTCCTGCTGGCGGCGTTCGTATTCGAGGCGGAACTTGGCACGGAGCAGGCCGCCGGGTTCGTCTGGCACGCGGCGCAGCCAGGCTTCGCGCGCCTGCCGCTGCTCGCGCGCCTGTGCATCCTCCTCGGCCCGCACTGCCTGCTCCTGCGCGGACGGTTGCCCTGTCTCCTGGCCCTGCTCCAGCGCACGCTGCATGCGCTCGCGCTGCTCGCGGTCGGCCTGTTCCTGGCGCTGGCGCGCTTGTTCGTCCTCGGACTGCGGCGATTCTCCGCCCTTGCCGGAAGACTGTCCGGGTTGTTGGCCGGCCCGCTGCTGACCCTGCTGACCCTTCTGGTCTTGTCGGTCCTGCTGCTGATCCTGCTGATCCTGCTGATCCTGCTGATCCTGCTGATCCTGCTGATCCTGCTGGTTCTGCTGGTTCTGCTGGTTCTGCTGGTTCTGCTGGTTCTGTTGGTTCTGTTGCTTCTGGTTCTGTTGCTTCTGGTTCTGCTGATCCTGGTCCTGCGGCTGGCCCTGCCCGCCCTGCGGGGGCTGTCGCTTGCGGGCGTCCTCGACCACCGCGCGGTTGGCAGCCGCATCCTCCATGCCCGGCGCCTGCGCCAGCGCCCGGTCGTATGCGGCGATGGCCTCGTCGAAACGGCCTTGACGGGCCAGTGCATTGCCGAGGTTGTACTCGGCATCGGCGCCGCGCGCGCCGGCCGCGGCGAAGGCCTGTTCGGCCGTGGCGAAATCGCCCTGGCGATAGGCATCCACGCCGCGCTCGATCTTCCGCTGGGCCTGCTGGTCGGCGCGCCGCCACCAGCCGCCGCTGCCGTCGGCCGCGTGTGCCTGCCCCGGCAGCGCCAGCAGCAGTGCCAGCGGCAGCGCCGTCAGTATTCCGGCACCGCGACGGAACGCCAGCACGGCGAGCAGCAGCAGCGGCGGCAGCAGCCAGTAGCCCTGGTCCAGCCAGACGCGCTGGCCGCCACCGCGTTCGTTGGCCACTTCCTCTGCCGGTGCGAGCACGTCGAGCGCGCGCAGGTCGGCATCGTCCACGCCCAGGGTCGCGTAACGACCGCCACCCGCCGCGGCCAGCGCGCGCAGCGAATCCTCGTCCAGGCGTACCGTCCGCATCGCGCCCGAGGCGGGATCGCGGTACATCGCTCCGCCGGCGCTGCCCAGCCCAAGCACCGAGATCCGGTAACCCTGCGCGGCTACTGCCGGGGCGATGTCGCGCACCGCCGCGTCGGCTTCGCCGGTCACCAACAGGATGTCGCCGCGCTCGAACCCGGCCTGGTGCAGCAGAGTGGCCGCGTGGGTGATCGCGCGCTCGGGCCGGCGCCCGTCCACCGGCATCACGTCAGGCGCCAGCGCGTCGAGGAACAGGGCGATGTTGGCCGCATCGGCCGTGAGCGGTGCCACCGTGTAGGCATCCTCGGCCCAGGCGACCAGGCCAACCTCGCCGCCCTGGCGTTCGCGCAGCAGGGTGTCGATCTTGGCCCGCGCCTGGGCCAAGCGGGTCGGCTGCAGGTCGGAGGCGAGCATGGAGGACGAAAGGTCGAGGGCGACCACCAGCGGCGCCCGCGACTCCCAGTGCGGTCGCTCCTCCTGGCGCCAGCCGGGTCCGGCCATGGCGCCCATCGCCAGTACCCAGGCCAGCGACACCCCGGCCAGCTGCAGCCGCGCGCGTCCGCGCCCGGGTTCGAGCAGGTGCGGCAGCAAGTGCGCATCCACCGCGTCGCGCCAACCCTCGCGGCGACGGCGGCGCCACAGCAGCCACAGCAGCGGCAGCGCCAGCAGCGCCCACAGCCATAGCGGGCGCTGGAAATGCACCTGCGGCAGTTGCATCCAGCCCTCGGGCCACCACGCGCTCATGCGCCGCGCCTCCGCAACGGCCAGGCCATGAGGGCCAGCAGCAGCGCCGCGCCCAATGGCCAGGGATAGCGCTCGATCCGCGGCCGCACCGGCGCAGCCGCCACTGCCACCGGCTCCAGCCGGTCCAGCTCGGCATAGATGCCGGCCAGCTCGCGGGTATCGCGCGCGCGGAAGAAATGGCCGCCGGTCATGTCGGCGACGCGGCGCAGGGTGTCCTCGTCGACCTCCTCGCCACCCTGGATCGGCAGCGGCACGCCCATGAAGGAGAAGCTGCCGCTGCCGCCAAAGGCGATGGTGTGCACGCGCACGCCTTCGGCGCTGGCCAGTTCGGCGGCCTTGACCGGATCCAGCACCCCGGCGGTGTTGACCCCGTCGGTGAGCAGGATCAGCACCCGCTGTCCCTCCGGCTGCTCGCGCAGGCGCTTGACCGCCAGGCCGATGGCATCGCCCAGCGCGGTCTCGCGCCCGGCCAGGCCGGCCACGCTGTCGCGCAGTTGCATGCGCACCGAATCGCGGTCCAGGGTCAACGGGGTGAGCATGTAGGCGCGCTGGCCGAATACCAGCAGGCCGACGCGGTCGCCGGCGCGGCGGTCGAGGAAGTCGGCGATCACCGCCTTGGCCGCGGTCAGCCGGTCGACCCCCTGGCCGCCGAGTTCCATGTCCGTCTCGCCCATGCTGCCGGACAGGTCGACCGCGAGCATCATCTGCCGCGCCTGCCGCGGCGGCACCTGTGCCTCGCCTAGCTGTTGCGGGCGCGCGGCGGCGGCGCACAACAGCGCCCAGGCCAGCAGTGGCAACAGCCACGCGCCGCGCACGCCGGCCGCGCC
>JAFLEA010000072.1 GCA_017302035.1 Lysobacterales bacterium | reverse complement strand
ATGGCGGCCAGCGGCTTGGGGCCGTCCTTGGCGGCGAGCTGCATGTGGCGGCGCAGGCGCGGGCTGCGGAGCAGCTCGTCCTTGAGGCGGCCGCCGCTCTTGCGCGCAGGCCCGAGGATGATCGTGCGCTCGCGCTCCATGCGGCGCAGGAGCGCGTAGCGCACGGCGTCGGCCGCCTGGTGGCGCGCTTCGACGGGCCGTCCGACGGCACCGTGGCGGTGGCCGAGACCCGGCTGCCGGGGCTGGCCGACCATTGCCTGGTCGCCGCCAGCCATACCGGGCTGGTGTTCTCGCGCCCGGCCGCCGGCCAGGCGGCGGCCTTCCTGCGCCATGGCAGGTTCGGGCCGTCGCCGGGGGCGGACGCTCTATATAATCGCGCCTGATCCACGCAGCACACGGAAGCACCCATGGGCAGAGGCCCTTCGATCGAAGCACGCAAGAACGCCACCGACGCCCAGCGCGGCAAGGTGTTCACCAAGCTGATCCGCGAGATCGGCGTGGCCGCCCGCGCTGGCGGCGGCGACCCCGCCAACAACCCGCGCCTGCGCGCGGCGATGGACAAGGCGCTGGCCGCCAACATGTCCAAGGACGTGATGGAGCGGGCGGTCAAGAAGGCCACCGGCGAGCTGGAAGGGGTCGAGTACGAGGAAGTGCGCTACGAGGGCTATGCCCCCGGCGGCGTGGCGGTGATCGTGGACTGCCTGACCGACAACCGGGTGCGCACCGTGGCCGATGTGCGCCACGCCTTCTCCAAGTGCGGCGGCAACATGGGCACCGAAGGCTCGGTGGCCTTCATGTTCAAGCGCCTGGGCGTGCTCAGCTACGAGGGCCTCGATGAGGAGAAGGTCACCGAAGCGGCGATCGAGGCCGGCGCCGACGACGTGGTGGTCTATCCGCAGGACGGCGCGATCGACGTGCTCACCGCGCCGGACCATTTCGAGGCGGTGAAGCAGGCGATGGCGGCGGCCGGGCTGGCACCGGGCTACGCCGAGGTCAGCTTCCGCGCCGACAACGACATCGCCGTCTCCGGCGAGACCGCGCAGCAGGTGAAGAAGATGCTGGGCATGCTCGAGGACCTGGACGACGTGCAGAACGTCTATTCCAACGCCGACCTGGGCGAAGCCGGCTGAAATGGCCCCGGCCACGGTCCGGATCCTGGGCATCGACCCCGGATCGCAGCGCACCGGCATCGGCATCATCGACGTCGAGCCGGGCGGGCGCACCCGCCATGTCCACCACCAGCCGCTGGTGCTGCTGGGCGAGGGCGATTTCCCCATGCGCCTGCGCCGGCTGCTGGATGGGCTGTCGGCGCTGATCGACGAGTACCGGCCCGACGAGGTCGCCATCGAGCGGGTGTTCGTCGGCCGCAGCGCCGATGCGGCGCTCAAGCTCGGCCAGGCGCGCGGCGCGGCGATCGGCGCGGTGGTGCTGCGCGACCTGCCGGTGAGCGAATACGCCGCGCGCGAGGTCAAGCTGGCGGTGGTCGGCACCGGCGGCGCGGACAAGGCGCAGATCCAGCACATGGTCGTGGCCATGCTCGGCCTGGCCGGGAAGGTGCAGGCCGACGCCGCCGATGCCCTGGCCGTGGCCCTGACCCACGCCCACGTGCGCGCCACCGCGCGCCGGCTCGGGGTCAGCGCCAGCCTGGCCTGGAGCCGCAAGTGAACGCCTTCCCCCTTCGCACCGCCTCCACCGGAGCGCTCGCATGATCGGACGCCTGCGCGGCATCCTCGCCCTCAAGCAGCCGCCGTGGCTGGTGGTCGACGTCAACGGCGTCGGCTACGAGCTGGAGGCGCCGATGAGCACCTTCTACGACCTGCCCGATCTCGGCCGCGAGGTGGCGCTGTTCACCCACTACGCGCAGAAGGAGGACAGCGTGGCGCTGTACGGCTTCCTGCGCGAGGGCGAGCGGCGCCTGTTCCGCGACGTGCAGAAGGTCAGCGGGATCGGCGCGAAGATCGCGCTGGCGGTGCTGTCGGGGGTGAGCGTGGATGAGTTCGCGCGGCTGGTGCAGGCCGGCGACGTGACCGCGCTGACCCGGATCCCCGGGATCGGCAAGAAGACCGCCGAGCGGATGGTGGTGGAACTGCGCGACCGCGCCGCCGACCTGGCCGGCGCCGGCGTGGCCGGCGCGATGCCCGCCGGCGCGGGCGATCCGGTCGCCGACGCGGCCACCGCCCTGCAGCAGCTCGGCTACAAGCCGGCCGAGGCCGTGCGCATGGCCCGCGATGCGGCCGCGCCGGGCGACGAGGCCGCGGCGATCATCCGCAAGGCCCTGCAATCGGCGCTGCGCTGAGCCGATCCCGCCCGCACCCCCGAATCGCCTACCTGGAACGGCCATGTCCGCAGCATCCACTTCCACGCCCGCCTCCGGCCCGCACGGCTCCCCGACGCACGGCATCGGCGCCGGCCACCTGGCCCTGGTCGTCGGCGCCATCGGCGTGGTGTTCGGCGACATCGGCACCAGCCCGCTGTACACCCTGAAGGAGGCGTTCTCGCCGCACTACGGCCTGGACAGCGACCACGACACGGTGCTGGGGGTGCTGTCGCTGGCGTTCTGGTCGCTGATGATCGTGGTCACGCTCAAGTACGTGACCATCATCATGCGCGCCGACAACGAGGGCGAGGGCGGGATCATGGCGCTGATGGCGCTGGCCCAGCGCACCCTGAGGAACGGTTCGCGCTCGGCCTACGTCGTCGGCATCCTCGGCATCTTCGGCGCCTCGCTGTTCTTCGGCGACGGGGTGATCACCCCGGCGATCTCGGTGCTCGGCGCGGTCGAGGGCCTGGAGATCGCCGCCCCGGGCCTGCACCGCTTCATCGTGCCGCTCACCGTGCTCGTGCTGCTGCTGGTGTTCATGGCCCAGCGCTTCGGCACCGAGAAGGTGGGCAAGGTGTTCGGGCCGATCATGGTGCTGTGGTTCCTGGCGCTGGCGGCGATCGGCGCCTGGAACATCGTCGAGGCGCCGGAAGTGCTGAAGGCGTTCAACCCGTGGTGGGGCGCGCTGTTCTTCATGGAGCACGGTTGGCACGGGGTGTTCATCCTCGGCGCGGTGGTGCTGGCGGTGACCGGCGGCGAGGCGCTGTACGCGGACATGGGCCACTTCGGTGCGCCGCCGATCCGCCACGGCTGGTACTTCTTCGTGCTGCCGTGCCTGCTGCTGAACTACCTCGGCCAGGGCGCGCTGGTGCTGGAACATCCGGAGCTGGTCAGGAATCCGTTCTACGAATCGGTGCCGGACTGGGCGCTGTACCCGATGATCGTGCTGGCGACGATGGCCGCGGTGATCGCCTCGCAGGCGGTGATCACCGGCGCCTACTCGGTGTCGCGCCAGGCGATGCAGCTGGGCTACATCCCGCGGATGCGGATCAAGCACACCTCGCACGACACCATCGGCCAGATCTACATCCCCGGGATCAACTGGCTGCTGATGGTGATGGTGATCGGGCTGGTGCTGGCGTTCCGCAGCTCGACCAACCTGGCGGTGGCCTACGGCATCTCGGTGTCGGCGACGATGCTGATCGATACCCTGCTGCTGGCGCTGGTGGCGCGCGCGCTGTGGCCGCGTTGGCGCAACTGGGTGCTGCCGCTGTGCGTGGTGTTCTTCGTCATCGACCTGGCCTTCGTCGTGGCCAACGGCGCCAAGCTGATGCAGGGCGCCTGGTTCCCGGTGGTGCTGGGCATCATCCTGTTCACCCTGATGCGGACCTGGCGCCGCGGCCGCGAACTGATGCGCGACGAGCTGCGCAAGGACGGCATCCGGGTGGACACCTTCCTGCCCGGACTGATGCTGGCGCCGCCGGCGCGCGTGCCCGGTACCGCGGTGTTCCTGACCACCGACGGCACGGTGATCCCGCATGCGCTGCTGCACAACCTCAAGCACAACAAGGTGCTGCACGAGCGCAACGTGTTCCTGACCGTGGAGACGCTGCCGGTGCCGCACGCACCGGTGGACAAGCGGCTGAAGCTGGAGCAGATCGGCGACGACTTCTACCGGCTGGTGGTGCGCTTCGGCTTCATGGAGACCCCGGACGTGCCGCTGGCGCTGATGCGCGCCTGCGACCTGGGCGGAATGGGCTTCGACCCGATGGACACGACCTACTTCGCCAGCCGCGAGAACATCGTCGCCAGCGCGCGGCGCGGGATGCCGATCTGGCGCGACAAGCTGTTCGCGTTCATGCACCGCAACGCGGCCCCGGCGACCGGCTTCTTCCGCATCCCCGGCAACCGCCTGGTCGAGCTGGGCTCGCAGGTGGAGATCTAGGGTTTGCCGCATAATCCCGGGATGACCGAAGAACGCATCATCGCCGCCGGCCCCACCGGCGAGGACGAAGCCCTGGAGGCTTCGATCCGGCCGAAGCGACTGGACGAGTACCTGGGCCAGCAGCCGGTCCGCGAGCAACTGGGCATCTACATCGAGGCCGCCCGCCGCCGCGGCGAGGCGCTGGACCATGTGCTGATCTTCGGCCCGCCGGGGCTGGGCAAGACCACGCTCAGCCACGTCATCGCCAACGAGCTGGGGGTGAACCTGCGGGTCACTTCCGGGCCGGTGATCGAGAAGGCCGGCGACCTGGCCGCGCTGCTGACCAACCTGCAGCCGCACGACGTGCTGTTCGTGGACGAGATCCACCGCCTGTCGCCGGTGGTCGAGGAAGTGCTCTATCCGGCGATGGAGGATTTCCAGATCGACATCATGATCGGCGAGGGCCCGGCGGCGCGCTCGATCAAGCTGGACCTGCCGCCGTTCACCCTGATCGGCGCGACTACCCGCGCCGGCCTGCTCACCGCGCCGCTGCGCGACCGCTTCGGCATCGTCCAGCGCCTGGAGTTCTATTCGGCCGAGGAGCTGACCCGGATCGTGCGCCGCTCGGCGGCGATCCTGGGGATCGACTGCGAGGCCGGGGGCGCCGGCGAGATCGCGCGGCGCGCGCGTGGCACCCCGCGCATCGCCAACCGGCTGCTGCGGCGGGTGCGCGACTATGCGCAGGTCAGGGCCGGCGGGCACATCGACGCGGGCGTGGCCGAGGCGGCGATGGCCATGCTCAAGGTCGACCCGGAGGGGTTCGACGAACTGGACCGGCGCCTGCTGCGCACCATCGTCGAGCATTTCGACGGCGGGCCGGTGGGGGTGGAGTCGCTGGCCGCTTCGTTGTCGGAGGAGCGCGGCACGCTGGAGGACGTGATCGAGCCGTACCTGATCCAGCAGGGCTTCCTGGTCCGCACCGCGCGCGGCCGCATGGCCACCTCCAGGGCCTATCGCCATCTCGGCCTGAAAGCGCCTTCTCCCCGCGATCCTGGCGAGTTGTTCTGACGCTGGAAAGCGCTGGCGGCGGCCCCGGCCGAAGTCGGCGCTTTTTGTCCGCCAACTCGGCGGTCAGGCAGTCCGCATCCTCGACGCGGCAATCCGCGCGCAGGTCGTCACCGCCGCTTCCAGGCTGGAAGGGTCGGCCAGGCCGCGGCCGGCCAGGTCCAGAGCGGTGCCGTGGTCGACCGCCACGCGCGGGTAGGGCAGGCCCAGGGTCAGGTTCACCGCGCGCTCGAAGCCGCTGTACTTGAGCACCGGCAGGCCCTGGTCGTGGTACATCGCCAGCACCGCATCGAAGCCGGCCAGCTTCTGCGGCAGGAACGCGGTGTCCGCCGGCAGCGGGCCGGGCAGGCGCATGCCCTCGGCGCGCAGCCGCTCCAGCACCGGGACGATCGTATCGATCTCCTCGCGCCCGAGATGGCCGCCTTCGCCCGCGTGCGGGTTCAAGCCGAGTACCGCGACCACCGGATCGGCGATCCCGAAGTCCGCACGCAGCGCCGCATGGACGATGCGCAGCACGCGTTCCAGCAGCGCGGCGTCGATCGCGTCGGCCACCGCGCGCAGCGGCAGGTGGGTGGTGGCCAGGGCGACCCGGGCCACGTCGTTGGCCAGCATCATCACCACCTCGCGGCCGGCGTGGCCGGCGAGCAGCTCGGTGGTGCCGGTGTAGGCGATCCCGCCCTCGTTGATCGTGGACTTCTGCACCGGGCCGGTGACCATGCCGGCGAAGTCGCCGCGCAGGCAGTCCCCGGCGGCGGCGAGCAGGGCGGCCACCACCGCGGCGGCATTGCCCGGATCGGGCCGGCCGAACACCGCGGCCTGGGCGTTGGCGAACGGGCGCAACGGCAGGTCGCCCGGCAGGCGGGCGGGAGCGGTCTCGTGCAGCAGGTTCAGCGGCAGGCCCAGCGCGGCGGCGGCGGCCTGCAGCGTGGCCGGATCGGCGAAGGCGACCAGGGTGCAGTCCCCGCGCGGGCGCTGCGCCAGGCGCACGCACAACTCCGGCCCGACCCCCGCCGGTTCGCCGGGCACCAGGGCGAGCCGGGGCAGGGGCACGGGGGGCTCAGCCGCCGGCGGGCGGCGCGGTCGCCGCCCCGGCCTCGTCGCCCTCGAGGCGATCGCCGGTCCGGAACACCACGTAGGCTTCGCCGCGCAGTTCCTGCAGGTAGCGGTTGAATTCCTCTTCCAGCTTGCGCCGGCCGATGGTCTCGCGGACCTGGGCGCGACGGTTCTCCCGGGTCAGGTCGGTCTGGCGCTGGGCCACGCGCTGGATCACGTGCCAGCCGGCATCGGTGCGGAACGGCTGGGAGATGCCGCCGTCGGCCAGCGCGGTGACCTGGCTGCCGAAGTCCGGGCCGAAGGCGTCGGCCGGGAACCAGCCCAGGTCGCCGCCCTGGCCGCGGGTGTTGTTGTCCTCGGAGGACTCGCGGGCCACGTCCTGGAAATCGGCGCCGCCGGCGATGCGCGCGCGCAGGGTGTCGATCCTGGCGCGGGCGGTGGCGTCGTCCTGGCGGTCGTTGACCCGGGTCAGGATGTGGCGGACGTGGTACTCGGCGACGGTCTGCGCCGCGCCGTCGGCGGAGGCCATGTCGCGCACTTCGACCAGTTGCAGCAGCTGGAAGCCGCTGGGACCGCGGACCGGGCCCAGGATCTGCCCGGGCGCCATGCCGGTGATGGTCTGCGCGAACGCGCTGGGGATCTCGTCCAGGCTGCGCCAGCCCAGGTCGCCGCCTTCCAGCGCGTTGGGGCTGTCGGAATAGCGGACCGCGGCCGCGGAGAAGTTCAGCTCGCCGCGGTCGATCACGCTCTTGATGCCCTCGATCTTGCGCTGGCCGGTGGCGATCTGCTCGGCGGTCGCGCCTTCGGGCAGGCCGACCAGGATGTGCGCCAGGCGGTACTGGACGCCACCGCCGGCCTGTTGCGCCAGGGCGGTGTCGATCTCGGCCTCGCTGACGTTGATCCGGCTCTGGGCGAAGCTCTGGCGCAGCCGCTGGAGGGTGATCTCGTCGGCCAGCGAGCGGCGGAAGTCGTCGAACGACATTCCGTCCTCGGCGATGCGCTTGCGCAAGGCGTCCACGCTCAGGCCGTTCTGCTGGGCAATGGAGCCCACCGCCTGGTTGATCTCCTGGTCGCTCGGGCGGATGCCCTGGCTGCGGGCGCGTTCGACCTGCAGCCGGGTCAGGACCAGGCGCTCGAGCACCTGCCGCTCCAGCACCGCGCGCGGCGGCAGCTGGTCTTCGCGGCCGGCGTACTGGGCCAGGATGTTGCGCATGGCCAGGTCCAGCTCGCTCTGCAGCACCACGTCCTCGTCGACGATCGCGGCGATCCGCTCGATCGGCTGGGACTGCTGCGCCGAGGCGGCGAACAAGGGGGAATATGCGGCGGCGACCGCCAGAAGGAGTGCGGTGAGGCGGGCGGGAATGCGAAGGCTCATGGACTCACGGAATGAGGTTCGGATCGTAGTCGTCCGGATCGGTCGTGGTGTTGCCGGGCGGGACCAGGTAGAGGTCGTCGCGGTGGTAGCCGAGAATAGCACGGCGCAATGTCCGCTCCGTGTTCTGGCCCGCCGAACCTAGGCCCTTGAGCACGAATTCCACCTGAATGGAATTGTCCAGATCGCCCTCGCGGTTGCGCACGTAGCGCCGGGCCAGCGCCCGCACCGCCAGGCAGCAGCTGTCCCATTGCACCCCGCCGATGGCTTCCAGCAGCTTGTCGTCCTCGATCGAGTGGTAGTAGCGGCCGACCACGCTCCAGGTGGGGCTGACCGGGTACAGGAAGGAGAAGTCGACCTGCTCGAGCAGGTTGCGGCGGTAGCGGTAGCCCAGGTTGACCACGCCGTCGCCCGGCCACAGGTAGCGGGCGCGCACGCTGGCCAGGTCCTCGCGGCGGAACTTGGGATCCCACTGGTAGGACGCGCCGAGGGTCCAGCGGTCGTTGATCAGGTAGTTGGCGTCGGCCACCCAGGCCGACTTGCCTTCCGCCACCGGGGTCTCGCCCGGTGCCACCACCCGCGAGTCCTCGAAGTAGCGGATCTGGCCGAGGCTGGCCGAGAACTTCTCGCGGCCGTCGGCCCGCCGGATCAGGCGGGTGCTCAGGGCCACGGTCAGCTGGTTGGCGTCGGTCTGGCGGTCGGCGCCGGAATAGCGGTTGTCGCGGAACAGCTGGCCCCAGCTGAAGGTGAACGGCCGGGTGTCGAACAGCGGCAGGCCGTCCTGCTTCCGGTACGGGGCGTTGAGGTAGAACAGCCGCGGTTCCAGGGTGTGCAGGTAGGCGTCGCCGTCGATGGTGGTATCGCGATCGAAGTAGACGCCTGCGTCCAGGGTGGTGATCGGCAGGTTGCGGCTGGGCGAGGTTCCGCCGCCGAGTTGCTGGGCCAGCTGGCGGTCGAGCTGGTAGGCGGTGTAGCGCCAGGCCAGGGTCGGGGTGATGTACCAGGCCGGGCCGGCCAGGCGCGCGGACAGGTAGGGCTTGACGTCCAGGCGGGTTCCACCGGGTCGTTCGCGGTGGTCGAAACGCACCGCCTCGGCCCACACGCCCGCATCCAGCCAGTGGCCCAGCGGCTGTTCCCAGTTGACGTAGGCGCGCGGCAGGCGGCTGTAGGGCAGGTGGCCGTCGTTGAGGGTGTAGTCGGTGAGCTGGTAGTGCTCGGCCATCGCCCCGGCGGTCCAGTGCTGGCCCACGCCGTAGATGCCTGCGCTGCTCTGCAGGAACGAGGCGGAGATGCCGGCCAGGCGGTTGGCGAAATCCTCGACGTAGCGCGAGTCGCTGACCCAGCCGAGGTTGGCGCGCGCCTGCCAGTGGCCGCTGAGGTTGTGGTAGCCGCTGAAGGCCAAGCGCGCGCGGTCGCGGTCGCGCAGGTCGTCGTTGGGCATCCAGGAGGCGTTGACGGTGCCGCGCCCGCGTTCGTACAGGTAGCGGAACTCGCTGTCCAGCATGAGCCCGCGCTCGGTCATCAGGCGCGGGGTGAGGGTCAGGTCGTAGTTCGGCGCCAGGTTCAGGTAGATCGGCTGGCGCCAGTCGAAGCCGTTGCGCCCGGACATGCTCACCGACGGGTACAGCAGGCCGGTCTGGCGGCGGTCGTCGACCGGGAACTTGAACCAGGGCACGTACAGCACCGGCACCTTGCCCATCCGCAGCACCGCGTTGCGGGCCACGCCGAAGCCCTCCTCGCTGTCCACGTCGATCCGTTGCGCGCGCAGCTCCCACATCCGCTGCGAGGGATCGCAGGAGCTGTAGGTGGAGTGGTGCATCTGGCCGAGCGAGCCGGTCAGCTGGATCGAGTCGGCGCCGCCGTTGCCGCGCCGGTCCACCAGTTGGTAGCGGATGTTGCTGATGGTGTGGACGTCGGTGTTCTGGTTGCCCTCGGCGCGTTCGGCGACGATGCGGATGCCCGAGTCCTGGTAGCGGATGTTGCCCTCGGCCACGTAGGTGCCGGCCTCCCGGTCCATCTTGATGCTGTCGGTGCCGAGGAACTGGTCGCCGCGGGTCAGGACGACGTTGCCCTCGGTCGTCGGGTTGTCGCGGGTGCCGCTGAGCACGTCCCCGTCGATGACGGTGGGCTGCTGCTCGCGGGCGGGGTCGCCGGGCTGGGCGGCCGGCGGCGCCCCTTCGAACGGCGGGATGATGTCGCCGGCCGGGCACAGCGCCCAGTTCAGCGGCTTGTCGTCGGCCATGGCCGTCCCCGGCAGGCAGGCGGCGATGCTCAGGGACAGCGGCAGCAGGCGCAGGGGAAGTCGCACGGGGAAAGGGCATCCGGCAGAAAATCTCCGGTAGCTTGCCGGAACCGGGTGCATGCGGGCAATGAAGGGCCGCCCAGGGCGCAGGCGGGGTTCATCCGCGGCATGGCAAGCCGATCGCGGCTCAGGCCCGCAGCGCGCCGACGTGGGCCACCGCGCATTCGGCCAGTGCGTCCAGGCTGTAGCCGCCCTCGAGCATCGACACCAGGCGCCCTTCGCCGTGGCGGTCGGCGATGGTGCGCAACTCGGCGGTGATCCAGGCGAAGTCCTCCGCCTCCAGCATCAGGTCGGCCAGCGGGTCGGACAGGTGCGCGTCGAACCCGGCCGAGACCAGCACCAGCTGCGGCCGGAATGCGTCCAGCGCCGGGAGCAGGGTGTCCAGCCAGGTGTTGCGGAAGCGGAAGCCGCCGCTGCCCGGAGGCAGCAGCACGTTGTGCATGTTGCCGACCCCGCGCTCGTGGACACTGCCGGTATGCGGGAACAGCCCGGACTGGTGGCTGCTGAAGTAGGCCACCGCCGGCTCGCGGTTGAAGATCGCCTGGGTGCCGTTGCCGTGGTGGACGTCGAAATCGATGATCGCGATCCGTTCCAGGCCGTGGCGGTCGCGGGCGTGGGCGGCGGCCACGGCGATGTTGTTGAACAGGCAGAAGCCCATCGCCGCATCGGCGGTGGCGTGGTGGCCGGGCGGGCGCACCGCGCAGAACGCGGTCTGGTCCTGTCCGTCCATCACCGCGTCGACCGCGGCCAGGCCGGCGCCGGCGGCATGCAGCGCGGCGCGGCCGGACCCGGAGCCGACCACGGTGTCCGGGTCCAGCCGGTGCAGGCCCCCGACCACCGGGGCAAGCACCGCGTCGACCAGCGGCGCGGCATGTACCCGCAACAGGTCGCCGCGCTGGGCCATCGGCGCCTCCAGCCAGACCTGGTCCGGCCAGGCGCGCTGCAGGGCGTCCAGCACTGCCTTCAGCCGTGCGGGCCGCTCGGGATGGTCCGGGCCGGTGTCGTGGTCGAGGCAGGCGGCGTGGGTATAGGCGAGCATGCCGCCAACCTAACCCGGTGGCGGGGGCGATGCCATCCGCTTTTGGGCGAATGCGCGCCTAGCCGGCATTGCGGCGTTCGTGGCGCCAGACCACCTCGCCCTGGCCGTCGGCCCGGGCCAGCACCCGGGCCAGCACGAACAGCAGGTCGGACAACCGGTTGAGGTAGCGCACGGCCTCGCCGCGCACCGGCTCGGCCCGCGCCAGGGACACCGTCTCGCGCTCGGCGCGGCGGACGATGGTGCGGGCCAGGTGGCAGCGCGCGGCGGCCTCGCCGCCGGCCGGGAGGATGAAGTCCTTGAGCGGCGGCAGGTCGGCGTTCCAATGGTCCAGGTGCCGTTCCAGCGCCTCGACGTCCTCGCCGCCGATCGCGGCGTGGCCGGGGATGCAGAGTTCGCCGCCGAGGTCGAACAACTGGTGCTGCACGGCGGTCAGCAGGTCGCGGATCGCGGCGGGCACCCCGGGTGCGGCCAGGACCACGCCGATGGCCGAATTGGCCTCGTCCACGGTGCCGTAGGCGGTGACCCGCAGCGAGTCCTTGCCGGTGCGGCTGCCGTCGCCCAGCCCGGTGCTGCCGTCGTCGCCGGTGCGGGTGTAGATCTTCGAGAGGCGGTTGCCCATGGCTGCGCCCGGCGCGCGCCTCAGTGCGCGGTGCGGTCGCTGCCGCCGGGCACCAGCGGCGCGATGCGCTCGGCGGCCACCTGCAGCACGGCGGCGATGCCCACGTACACGGCGGCGGTCACCAGGTAGGGCGGCAGCCAGTCGCTGTAGTTCTTCCACCAGCCGGCCACGCTCGGTTCGGCGACCGAGTCGCTGAGCCAGTAGAAACCGCCCTGGGCGAACAGGTGGCAGGCCACCACCGCGACCAGGAACGCGCCGGCCAGGCGGCCCAGCGCTTCCCAGCTGGCGCCGCGGTAGTGGCGGCGCAGCCAGGCGCCGCCCAGCCACATCGCGCCGTAGGCCGGGAGCAGGAACCAGTAGCCCGGGGAGACGCAGTAATGGTTCCAGAAGTCGATGCCCTGGCCGCGGATCACCCACCAGTCCACTGCCACCGCCAGCGCCATCAGCAGCGGGAACGCCCAGCGGCCCCAGCCACGCAGGTGGAAGCCGGCGATGAAGAACACCGCCCAGCTGGCGTCCGGCGGCGAGAAGTGGTCGAACACGTGCCCGCGTGAAGCGGCCATGAGCAGGGCCAGGACGGACAGGATCAGCAGGCGGGAAGCGGTGGAAGTCATGGCGTGCGGAGGTTGGAGACCGAACCCGGATTCTAGCCCATGCCCGGCGGGCAGGCCCGCGGGGCCCGCCCGCGTATCATGTGGGAATGATCCGAACCCACGATGTCGTCATCGTCGGCGGCGGCCTGGTCGGCGCCAGCCTGGCGATCGCCCTGGACGGCCTGGCGCTGGACGTGGCCCTGGTCGAGGCGACCCCGGCGGGCGACCTGCCCGCGGTGTTCGACCAGCGCAACCTGAGCCTGGCCGCCGCTTCGGTCAACGCGCTCGAGGCGCTGGGCGTGATGCGCGAACTGCATGCGCCGACCGGCCCGATCCGGCGCATCCACGTCAGTCGCGCCGGCGACTTCGGCAGCGTGCGGCTGGAGGCGGCCGACCACGGGCGCGAAGCCTTCGGCCAGGTGGTGGTCGCCCGCGATTTCGGCGCGGCCCTGGAGGCGCGCCTGGCGCAGTTGCCGCGGCTGACCCGCTATCGCCCGGCTCGCTTCGTCGCCCTGGAGGACG
>JAFLEA010000071.1 GCA_017302035.1 Lysobacterales bacterium | reverse complement strand
GCGGCCCCCTCTCCATCACCAGCATTCCTCGAGCGATGCCGAGCCGGTTTCGCCCTTCTGCCCGGTATTGGTGATCGACAGGTCCCCGCAGCGGTCGCTGGCCTGCGCCCCGGTGGCATTGGCGGTCAGGGTGAAGGTCGTGGCGGTAGTCGTCGGCGCAGGCAGGTTGTAGCGTGCGGTGGCGCCGGCTTCGCGTGGAGACTGGCTCGTAGGCAGGGTAAAACCCACATAGGTGTTGTTGACCGTGAAGTAGCGCTCGGCCAACTGCGCGTACTCCACCAGGTCAGCCTTGGCCTGTGCCCGCCGCGACTTGCGGATCTGCTCCTGGTAGGCGGGCAGCGCGATCGAAGCGAGGATGGCGATTATCGCCACCGCGATCATCAGTTCGATGAGGGTAAAGCCCGTTATCCAGGCTCCGGACCCTCCGGAATGCCGCATCCCCGACATGGTGCTCCGTCCGTGCATGCCTTTCTCCCGGTTCATCGCACCTGCCTCCAGGACTGCCTGCCACAGGGACGCGGCAGGTACATCGGCGGCGCGCCGGCGACGCGGACCACCATCGAGCACTGGGCATCCAGCGCATCCTTGATGTCGTCATCCGTAGCGCTCGCATCCAGCATGCCGACCCGAGGTGCGGTCATGACCGCCACGTCCTTGACCGGTGCCGTGCCGCCCGTGATCAGGGCCACCGCGCCGGTCGCGGCACCGGGCTGCGGGCCAGTGGGCGAGCCCATGCGCACGTTGGTGAGTCCGGCGGCACCACTGAGCGTATTGAGGCCGTACAGCCAGTTCTGGCCCGTGACGGAGCAGTCATCGGCGGCGGTGGCGCTTGGCTCGTAGGTCGGGAAGAACACCACGCCACCCTCGATCCGCGGATGGCCGACGAAACGCTCGCCTGCGGGCAGGTCGATGTACCAGCCCGACTTGCCTGCGGCCATCGCATGGGTGGAAGTCTCGCGGAAACCGCCCGTGTCCACGCCGATGGTCTGCTGCAGCAGGTTCGCACGCCCGGCCACCGTGACGCCCTTGTCGAGGACGCCATACATCGTCTGTACGTTGGTATCCAGCGGGTCGCCGGTGAAGCTGAAGCTGCCGGTTCCGAAATAGACCATCACTCCGCCGGCCGGACCGGTGGCCAGGGTAAGGCCGCCGGTGATCGTCTGCCGGGCGCCTCCGGAATCCTTGGCCACGAACAACGGCTGCCCGCCCAGGGCGACGCTGTTGGCCAGCAGGTCGAACTTCCAGACCGCGCCGTTCTGGTCGGCGGCATAAGCCGTGTCGGCGTAGCCATCGCGTCCGCCGATCCAGGCGGTATTGTCGATGTTGCGTCGCTTCAGGTCGACGACCGAGACGTTGCCGAGCCCGTTGTACGCGGGAGCCGGCGATTCCGAGGCCACGATGACGCTATTGCTGCCAGTGGCCACGTCCACCACGAACAGGCTGGCCTGCTGGCTGGTGCTGTTGTAGCCATTGCCGAAAATCGCCTTCCACTTGACGTTGCCGGAGTTGTCCTTGATCGGCACGATCACCGGCTTGCCGAGGACATAGCCGATGTTGTTGGAGATCGTCGGCGCACCCGTGATCAGGTTGTTGATCTCCCACAGCACGCTGGGCGAGCTGGGATTGGTGATGTCCAGGGCGAACACGCTGCGGCCACCGGCGCCCGAGGTCGCGACCGCGATCGTCTTCCAGCTTCCCCCCATGTACACGTCGGAAACCGCGACCGGGCCATCAACGAAATAGCGGTGTTCGAACTTCTGGTTGTTCTTGTCGGCCGCGACGTACGGGAACACCAGGTTGCCCATGTGGCCCACGGACGTCGCCGGGACATAGGCGAAGGTCTCCTGGCCGCCGCTGGTGTCGTGCCCGTCGATCACGTGGAACATGCCGTCGTTCGCGCCGACCAGGATCGCCGACTTGCCACCGGCCTTCTTCGTGGCCAGGTACGTCGCATACGAAGTGGCGAGGCTGCCACCCAGGGTGCGGTAGCCGTAGTCGTCGGTGGATGCGGAAACCACCGGCGACGAGTTGACGATGTCGCCCAGCACGGTCGTGCGGGTGCGCAGCTTGCCTTCGTCGGTGCGGCTACCCCTGAGGTAGTCCACCACCCGGCCAAGGGTCATGTTGCCGCCATCCAGCGCCAAAATCGCCGTCGGCGTGCAGGAAATCGTCTTCAGCGGATCGGATCCGGCGCAGAGGCCGGCCAGGGTCAGGTGGGCGGCATCGAAATCCTGCACCGTCGGCACCACGCTGGCAGCGGTGGTGCCGTACTTGATCGTGCGGCTACCCGCTCCCTGGGCTTCGATCTTGGCGCTGGCTTCCCAGGCCTGGCTGAACGAGGTGGCGCCGGTCAACGGGTTGGCGGTGACGTTGTAAGCGGTCAGCTTGCCGTACCAGTCGGTGCCGTTGTTGGTGGACTCGTAGCGCGGCTCGACGGTCAGCGAGCCGGTGCCGATGCGGGCGCCGGTGACGCCGATCGTGCCGGAGGGGGTCGCGCCCTCGTTGACCAGGGCGAGGATGCGCCGCATCGCCTCGGTGATGTCGGCGGGCGAACTGGCATTGACGAATTCGCCACGCGAGTTCAGCGCCGCGTGCCAGATGTCGTCGACGTTCCTGGGATCCAGATTCATCGTGCCGCTCGCGCCCCAGTTGGGCGGGTTCGCGTACGGATTGGCCGTGGCCGTCGCGTTCACGTCGTAGACGGCACCGCGCGCACCCAGGGTGACGCCGTAGAAGTTCACGTGCAGGTTCTTGTTGCAATCCATGCCGTCGGGCGGCGCACCCGCGCAGGCGTGCGGCACCGGCACCTTGCCGGTGGGCAGGTCCGGGCGCGGATTGGTGATGTAGCCGTACATCGCATAGTCGGCGATGGTGTCGGACGAGGCCGTGCCGCCGCCGTAGGGCGCGGGATAGCCGCCATCGACGTTGCCCACGCTCCAGTAGCTCGTGGCGGCGCCGGCGGGGCTCTCGTTCGTATAGCCGTCGGTGAACAGCATGGCGGCGTTCTTCTGGCACTGCAGCTTGATCGGCGCGCCGGCGTCCGTGCGGCTGAACTGCCGGATCATGCGGGCGGTGGCGCGCCGGGTCGGCGTGTTCCCGGACGCATTCAGCGCGCGCATGGCCGCATACAGTGCATCGCGATCGGCCTGGACGCCCATGTCGCGCATCACGACGTTGGGATCGTTGGCGTCGCCCTGCGCCGTCGGCGGCGTGTTGATCTGGGTGTAGCCGATCCGCATCTTGGTGAAATCGGACACCGCGTGCGTCATCGCGCCGATCATCGCGCGGTTGCGGTTGCCGTAGTAGGTCCACCAGTTGGCGAAGTTCTGCACCGCATCGGCGCCGCCGGTGGTGAAATTCGAGGCGACGTAGTCGTAGCGGTACATGTCCGCGCCCAGCGGGCCGACGCCCTTGACCAGCACGCGCTTGCTCAGGTCGAAACCAGGCGGCGGGGCGGCGGCGGTGTCCAGGTACACGCGCGAGGGTTGGTAGCGGAACTGGATGCTGCAGTCGGATGCCAGGGTCTTGTCGGATGCGTACTGCACCCATGCGTTGGCGATGACCGAACTGCCCGGTGCGAGATCACAGGTCTCGTCGTTGTAGACCCAGGTTCCCTCCGGAACCACCTTGCCGCTGGGCCAGGACTCGGTCGCGGTCAGGTAGGTGGTGAAATTGGTGACGGGCGTGGCGTTGCGGGGATCCTTCCGGGCCGACGCCACGTTGGAATTCGCCTCCATTCCGCCCGTGGACGTGCGCCAGGGCAGGTAGACCGTGTGCGGATTGAAAAATGCCCGGTTGTATGCGGGATTGCGCAAGGCGCCATAGAAGTCGGCGTTGTAGCCGCCATCGAGGTGCTTCGTGATCGTGGTGCCGCCGGATGGGTTGACCACGCCAGAGGAGTTGAAAAAACTGCCGTTCACGAAATAGCCGGGGCCGGTGGCGGTCCTGAACAGGGTCTCGTCCGAGCTCATCGAGCCGGAGTTGTCCACGCCCATGATGAAGGCCGGCGGGATCACGTTGGTGATGTTCATCGGCGACTGCGCCAGTTCCGGCGCCGCCATCTGCGCCGTGGCCATGTACAGGCCATAGCTGCCCAGGACGGCGACCACGGCGGCGGAAATCGAGATCAATCGGATGCGACGGGGCGCCATGATCGGCTCCTCAGGGTCGGAAGATGGTGTCGACCGCCGCGTTGGCGGTGGCGGCGGCATTGGTGGCGTAGACGGTCACCTGGTAGACCGGATTCGGGTCCTCGTTGATCGGCCCGATGCCCATGTCCAGGCCGGAATTGCCGGAAATGCAGGGACCGATGGCGCGGAGGCTGACCCGATCCACCTGCGGGACGTCCGCGGCCATCTGCGCGGCCCAGTCGGTGGAGTCGAAGCCGTCATCGCAGATCTGCACGATGTCCGCGGTGCCGGCGGCGCAGGCGCCGGTGCGGTTGACCATGCCCTCGATGAAGCATTCGCGCAGCCGCACGTCGGCCTCCGCGGCCTGGAACGCCTCGTTGACGCCGAGATAGTTGGCCGCCATGCGCTCCTGCAGGCCGGCCACCTGCATGCCGACGATGCCCAGCAGCGCGAGCAGGATCAACATCATCAGTGCGACATAAAGCACCGCGCCGCGCTGGGCGACGGGGCTGGCCGGCAACGGCCTGGACCTGCGGCGTGAAGATCGGACGGTGTGCATGCGGTCAGTTCCCGTAGAGGCGGTTGCGCAGGGCGATCGTGCCCTGGTAGACGGTGCGGTAGCGGCCATCCGCTGGCAGGGCCGGAGTTACCCCCAGCAAGGTCGGCGTCACCGCGCTCGCCTGCGCGGAGGCGGCGCGATCCGGGCTGGCGGCGAGCAGCGCAACCTGCACCTGGCCCACCCGGCGCCACGCGGCTTCCGTGGTGCCCACGTCGGTCGCCGTGCCCTGCGAGGCGATGTAGCCGCTGGGCAGGGTGCCGACGGCATTCCGGTCCATGCCATAGCGGAACTGCATGTTCTCGATCCCTTCCACCAGCTCCTCGCTGTTGGAAGATCCGTCCGCGTTGATGCGCGCGCGCCACAGCGAGGGCTGCCCACCCGCGCCCAGGCCGATGTAGTAGACGACCGCCTCTCCGCGATAGAGCATGGTCGGGCCGCCTTCGTCGCTCGCAACGCCATAGCGCCCCAGGTCCACGGTGTTCGGCGCAACCACGCGACCGGCACCGGGGTTGGTGCTGTCGGCGATGAACACATCGGCGAACGCGCAATCGGAGAGGCCGAAGATCGCGGGTGCGGCGACTCCACCATCGGTCAGGACCGACCATTTGGACGGGTCGACGTCGACGGAGGAGCCGGCGATGTCGATCGAGGTGACCGGCACGCCATTGCCGGTCATGAACCTCAGCACGATCGAATCGGTGCCGGCCACCCGCGTCGGCGAGAGGGTGATGCCCGGGGGAGAGGCGTTTTCATAGCCGCGCACCGAGAAGCCGAAATCCATGGGCCCGTTGGCCGCGAAATGCGAGTTCAGCGCGCCATTGATCTGGCCTCGCGCTTGGTCGTTGACGCAGCCGAAGTGGCCCGCCATGCGGATGTCGCGCTGCAGGTAGTCCAGGGCGAACCGCCCGTTCTCCTGGACCCGCGACATGCCTTCGGACAGCTGATAGGCGGTCCGCGATGCGGCGAACACCTGGACCACGCCGATCATCAAGATGCTGCCGATCAGCAGCGCGATCATCAGCTCGATCAGGGACAGACCGCGGATACTGCGCTTGGAGTTCGCTTTCACAGCCGGGTCACCGTGGTGAATGTCTGGTTGCCTTCGGCGGCATCGACCGTGCCGTCGCCATCCGCATCGTTCCAGCGCTGGTCGCCCCAGGTGATGGCGACCGTCACCTCGCCGTCGTCGAGCCCGACCGTGGCCGTCGACCCGGCGCCCAGCGCCATGCCCAGCCGGCATTCCCACACGCTGGCGAACTTCGCCGGGGAAACCTCGGCGTCGGGGCCGCAACCGGTCGTCTTCCCGGTGTAGTTGCGGACATACCGACCCACTGCCACCCGGTGGACCCGGATCTGGTCGAGCATGTCGTAGGCCAGGTTGGTCGCCTGGGTACGCTGGTTGGCGCTCTGGGTGAAGCGCACGCTCATGGTCTGCAGCAGGGCGAACCCGAGCAGCCCGAGCCCCAGCACCAGCACGGCCACCATGACTTCGATCAGGCTGAAGCCCGCCATGTGGCCGGCGCCGATCGCCCTCCCCCTGCGCTGCCTGCTGGACGGGCTCATGCGCAGGCTCCCTGGCTGACACGGGCCTGTCCGGTGGGATTCACCCGGACGCAGCGGGCCGGGGTTGCCACATCGATCGGATTCACGTCGAAGGTCTCCGCGGCACCATCGAGGCGCCCCTGGGTGGTGAACTCCACTCCCGCATCCGGACCGGTGACCACCATGCGTTGCTTGGGCTGGACGTAGCGCACCACCGTGCGCTCGACGACCCCGCCTGCGAGCCGGTCCTCGCGCCAGACCGTCCAGCCCGCGGCCCAGTCGGTGGTGGTGGCGCAACTGGTGCCGTCCGCGCTGGGGCAAACGCCGGCCGGGCCCAGGCCGCGTATGGCCTCGGTCCTGGCCAGGGACAGCGACGCCAGGAGCTCGTTGCTGGTGGTGGCGACCCGGTTCGAGCGCAGGCTCGCCTGGAAGCTGGGCAGCGCCAGGGCTGCCAGGATGGCGACCACGGCGATGGTCACCATCAACTCGATCATGGTGAAGCCGGATTGGCGGGCGGGCGACATGCGGTTGTTCCCCAGCGTGATGCCGCAAGCCTAGCCGGACCGCCCCCCTGGGCGGCAAGTGGCGGCGGGACGAGCGGTCGTTCTGGGGGGAGGGGCGGAGGCGGGGACTGCCGGTGGGGAGGCGCCGGCGCCCCGGCCCCTGGGACGAGGAGCCGGCATCGCATCACTGGCGGCCGGCCTTGCGTGTCCTCAGGCCACTACCCGGTAGCACGGCCGGTATTCCCCGGCGATCTTCATCCGCCGCTGCGCGACGAACGCCCGCAGCAGCCCGTCCAGGGCCTGCATCATGTCCGGGGCGCCGTGGATCTCGAACGGACCGTGCGCCTCGATCCGGCGCATGCCGTCCTCCTTGACGTTGCCGGCCACGATCCCGGAGAACGCACGGCGCAGGTCCGCGGCCAGGGCCGAGGCCGGGCGGCCGTGGTGCAGGTCCAGCGCGGCCATGGCCTCGTGGGTGGGCACGAACGGGCGCTGGAAGTCCAGCGGGATGTCCAGGTGCCAATTGAAGTAGAAAGAATCCTTGTGCGCGATCCGCGCCTCGCGCACCTTGCGGATGCCGGCGCTCATCTTCCTGGCCACCGCGGCCGGGTCGCCGACCACGATCTCGTAGCGCGAGGTCGCCGCCTCGCCCAGGGTCAGGCGCAGGAAGCGGTCGATCTGCTCGAAGTACGGCGCCGCCACGTGCGGCCCGGTGAAGATCAGCGGCAGCGGCAGGTCGGCGTTCTCCTCGCGCAGCAGCAGGCCGAGCAGGTACAGGATCTCCTCGGCGGTGCCCACCCCGCCGGGGAACACGATGATGCCGTGGCCCAGGCGCACGAACGCCTCCAGCCGCTTCTCGATGTCCGGCATGATGATCAGCTGGTTGACGATCGGGTTGGGCGACTCGGCGGCGATGATCCCCGGCTCGGTGATGCCGATGTAGCGCGGGCGGCGCTGGCGCTGCTTGGCGTGGGCGATGTTGGCACCCTTCATCGGTCCCTTCATCGCCCCCGGGCCGCAGCCGGTGCAGATATCCAGCGCGCGCAAGCCCAACTCGTAGCCAACCTGCTTGGTATAGAGGTATTCCTCGCGCGAGATCGAATGGCCGCCCCAGCACACCACCAGGTTGGGATCGCCCGGCTTGAGCGTGCGCGCGTTGCGCAGCAGGCCGAACACCGCGTCGGTGATCCCGGCCGAACTGTTCAGGTCGGCACCGCAGCGCTCGCCCAGTTCGATCGCGGTCCAGGCCAGGTCGCGCACGGTGGCGAACAGCAATTCGGCCACGCCGCGGATGACCTCGCCGTCGACGAAGGCCATCGCCGGGGCGTTGACCAGATCGATGCGCACGCCGCGGTCGCGCTGGACGACCTGGATGTCGAAGTCCGGGTACAGGTCGCGCGCCGCGCGTGGGTCGTCGCTGGCGCTGCCGCTGGTCAGCACCGCCAGCGCGCAGCGGCGCAGCAACTCGTGCATGCCGCCGGCCGAGGCGTCGCGCAACCGCGCCACCTCGGCGCGGGAGAGGATGTCCAGACCGCCGCGCGGGTAGATGCGTGCGTCCTGCACGTGCAGCGTGGTGGAGGCGGTTTCGCTCATGTGTGCTTGCCGAATCGTTGGAGCCGGGCAGCGACTCTACTCCAGCGACGCGCACGGCGCACCGTGCCGCGCAAAAGGAAACGGCCGGGTCGCCCCGGCCGTTTCCATGACGCATCCGCCTTGCCGGCCGGATCAGAAGCTGTAACGGAAGCCCAGAGCCAGCGACCACTGCGACACGCCGACGTTGAAGCCGTCGGAGTCGGCGTTGGCCACGGTCGGCGCATCGGCAAACCTGTAGTTGTACACGTACTTGCCGTTGTAGATGCCCTGCAGCGTGGCCACGCGCGCATCGGCGAAGAAGCCGTAGTCGATGATATGGCCCCAGTCCTTGTTGAGCAGGTTGCCCACGTTCTGGATGTCCAGCCAGATCTCCGACTTGTGGCCCTTCATGAAGCCGGGCAGCTGCTGGTTGATGCGGACGTCGAAGGTGTTCACGAAACCCGCACGGAACGCATTGGCCGGGGCGTAGGTGCCGGCGAAGCGGGCCAGATCCGGCTTGGTCGACAGCCACTCGTAGAAGCTCTTCTCCATGGCCGCGTCAGGCGTGAACGCGCCGGCAGAGGTGAGGTTGCCGAACAGCACCTCGCCCGGGCGCGGTACGTAGAACAGGTCGTTGGCCGAGCGGCTGTCGCCATTGGCGTCGTTGACGTACACGTAGCTGAACGGACGGCCACTGCGGCCCTCGTACACCAGGCCGACGCGGGTCTCGTTGTCACCGAAGAAGCTGTGGCGCCAGTTCAGCGAGCCGGCGAAGCGGTCGCGGATCACGTAGCGCCCGTTGCGCGAGACATCCTCGTTGATGTTGAACGCGTACTGGTAACCGAAGCCCGAACTGGCGGTGGAGCTGGTCAGCGAGCCCACCTCGGTGGCGTTGGTATAGGTATAGCCAAGGTTCCAGGACCAATCGCTCTCGGTGCTGAAGGGCTTGCTCAGCGAAACGGTCAGCTGCTGGCTCTCACCCTTGGTGGTGTTGGTGATCAGGAACGCATCACCGAAACGGGCATCGCGGCCGTAGCGGTTGTCGCTGGAGGCCCAGGCGCCGACCTTGCCGGGGCGCCAGTACAGGGTGCGGCCGTCCGGACCGGTGAAGCCCGGACCCAGATTGAGGCTGCGGTAGAACAGGCCGTTCTCGACCTGCGACAGCAGCACTTCGGCCGAAGCGACGATGCCGTACCACGGGGTCTCGGTATCGAACGCCAGGTTGGCCTTCCAGATCGACGGCAACTTGAAGCCGTCGCCGGTCATGTTGACGTTGATCACGCCCGAAGTCGCCGACGGCGGCACCGGCTGGTTGCTGCCGTCCGGGCTGAACGGCAGGGTCGGGTCGTAGGCCGATTTGGTGTACTGGATGTAGTTGTAGCCGGTGGTGGCGAAGCTGTTGCTGAGCCACACCTGCGGCGAGTCGCCCTGGAACAGGCCGAAGCCGCCGCGCATCTGCATCGGGCGCTCGCTGTCGAAGGTGTAGTTGAAGCCGAAGCGCGGCTGGACCAGGAACTTGCCGGCGACGACCTCGCTGTTGTCGTAGCCGAACACCTGGTGAGCCAGCGCGTTGTAGGCCGGGTTGGGGCTGACGTCGGCGCGGTCTCCACGCAGGCCGAAGCTCAGGGTCAGGTTCGGGCTCATGTACCAGGTATCCTGCACGAACAGGCCCAGGCTGGAGAACTTGTAGTCCGCCGCGAACGAGCCCGGCTGCCTCTCGTCGCGCATGTTGTAGGTGGTCCAGCGGCCGTTCTTGAAATTGGCCAGCGCGTGATTACCGCTGGCGTCGGCGGCGCCGGCCCAGAAGGTGTACACACCCCAGCTCTGCGGGCTGAACACGTTGTAGATGTCGTTGTCGCTGTAGTCGACGCCGAACTTCACGTCGTGGTCGCCCAGGGTCAGGGTGCCCGCGCCGTAGTAGTTCCAGGTCTTGGTCCCCAGCACGTTGCCCTGCGAGTTGACCTCGGTGCCGAAGTACAGCGAGTCGCCGGAGACGTTCAGACCGTTGTTGGTCTGGGCTGCGGTGCCGAAGTAGATCTGGATGCTGGGCAGGTTGGTCGGGACCACGCGCACCGCGGAATAGTCGCGGTACGACACCTTCATTTCGGTGCTGAAGGTGTCGGTCCAATCGCTGAACAGCTGGGCGACATAGCTCTCGACGGTCTTCTCGTGCTGATACCAGTAGGAACTCAGCGAGACGGCGCTGCTGCTCATGCCGTTGATGCGCAGCTTGCTCTGCTCCAGGTTGCTGTAGCGGAAGCTGGCACGGTGGTTGTCGTTGATGTTCCAGTCCAGCTTAACCGCATACTCTTCGAGCTCGGTGTTGCCATTGCTCTGCAGCTCGCCCGGGTCGAAGCCCCACACGCTGCTGGCGATGCTCTTGGCCGCAGCGACGTCGGCCGCGGTGATCGTCGCATTGGCCTTGCCCAGCGCACTGCTGCTCAGGTCGGCGCCCGGCGCGGCCTGCTTGAACTTCTCGTAGTTGGCGAAAATGAACAACCGATCCTTGAGGATCGGGCCGCCGAAGGTGACGCCGTAGGTGTCTTCCTTGTCGAAGCCGTTGAACGCGGTGCCGTCGGGATTCTTGCCGAACCAGTCGCCGTCGCGACGCGACCCGTACACCGAGCCGTGGAACTCGTTGGTGCCGGACTTGGTCACCGCGTTGACGTTGGCGCCGGCGGCGCCGGCGATGGTCACGTCGTAGTTCGACAGGTTGATGTCGATGGCCTCGATGGCGTCCATCGACACCGGCTGACGCCGGGTCGGCATGTTGTTGCCTTCCAGGCCAAAGGTGTCACTGGCCGAGACGCCGTCGATGGCGATGGCGTTGAAGCGCGGGTTCTGGCCGCCGGCGGAGATGGTGCCCGAGGCGCGATCGACGAACGCCACGCGCGGGTCCAGGCGCATGTAGTCCTGGATGTTGCCGTTGACCGACGGCAGGGCCTCGATGTCCTTCCGGGAGACGCTGGTGCCGGCGCCCATGCGGGTGGCGCTGAACACGTCCGAGCCGCCGGCCACGCCGACCGCGGTCACCGTCTCCAGCGTGGTCACGGTCGGCTGCAGCGCGGCGTTGACCGTGTTGACCTGGTTCAGGCTGAGGTACACGCCGTCCTCGGTGCGCGCACCGTCGGCCGACTTGAAGGTGACGGTGTACGGACCACCCACGCGCAGACCGCGCGCGTTGAAGCGGCCGCTGCCGTCGGTGGTGACCCGCGAGACCGTGCCCGATTCGACGTGGACGATGGTGACCTCGACGCCGGCGGCCGGCTGGCCGCTCGGGTTGGTGACGAGGCCGCCGACACCGGCGGAGGTGCTTTGGGCGAAGGCGGGCGCGGTGGCGAGCGCGACGACCAGGCCCAGGGTGAGTTTGGACATCCGGAGTCGACGGGAGTCAGTCATTGGGAAGCCTCTGAAGGTAGGTTGGCGTACGGCGGATGGACCGCCCTGGCGGAATGGCACGAAACGGTGAAATGAGCCACGTCCCCGCGAACGCGGGTACGAAATAGGGGTTAACAGCAGATTAACATGCTAGGCAGGCCGTGTGACGCTCGGATGACAAATTTCCAGTGCATCGCAGCATGGTTCCATACGAAACAATATAGCCCCGTATGTTCCACCGCCGCAGGGCGCTTACCCGCCGCGGCCCAGGTAGACCGCCAGCCCGTCCAGCAGCATCTGCACCGAGATCGCCACCAGCAGCATGCCCATCAGCCGCTCCACCGCGGATAGGGCGCGCCGGCCCAGCAGGCGGTACAGCAGCGGCGAGCACAGCAGGATCGCGGCGGTGGCCGCCCAGGCCAGGAACAGGGCCAGGCTCCACTCGCCCAGGCGGTGGGGCTCGTTGCTGCCCAGCAGCATCACCGCGGCCATGCCCGAAGGGCCGGCGATCAGCGGGATGGCCAGCGGCACGATGAAGGGCTCGCCCTCGGGCAGTTCGCCCAGCAGCCCCTCCGGGCGCGGGAACACCATGCGGATGCCGATCAGGAACAGGACGATGCCGCCGGCGATCGACACCGACTCCTGGCGCAAGTGCATCAGCTCCAGCGCGTACTTGCCGCACCACAGGAACAGCATCAGCACCGCCAGGGCGATCAGCAGCTCGCGCACCAGCACGACCCGCTGGCGGTGCGACGGCAGCGGCCTGAGCACGCTCAGGAACACCGGGACGTTGCCCAGCGGGTCCAGGATCAGGAACAGCAGCAGCGCGGCGGACAGGACGGTCATGCCGGCAGCTCCTCCGCAGCGGGCGTCCAGACCGTGCCCCGGTGGGCGGCGCCGGCCGGCGACAGCAGGGTGACGCAGGCGCTGGCGTAGGCGGCCGCATCCTGCAGGCGCGGATCCAGGTCGTCGGCATAGGCGCGGGCACGCAAGGGGGTGCGCATTGGCCCGGGCTGCAGGCCGGCCACGCGCACCGGAGTACCGGCCAGCTCCGCGGCCAGCATTCCCAGCAGCGCGCGCAGGCCATGCTGGGCAACGCCGTAACCGCCCCAGTAGGCCTGGCCGACCCGTTCCAGTTCGTCCACCGCCACCACCACCGCCGCATCCCCGGCCCGGCGCAGCAGCGGCAGGCAGGCCTGGACCAGCCACCAGGGCGCGGTCAGGTTGACGTGGACGGCGCGGGCGAAGGCAGCCGGGTCGGTATGTTCCAGCGGCGTCAGGCCACGGAATTCGGCGGCGCAATGGAGGATGCCGTCGAGCCGGCCGAGTTCTCCCTGGATGCGCTCGGCCAGTTCCAGGTAGTCGTCGGGGCTGGCGCCTTCAAGGTCCAGCGGGTACAGCAGCGGCTCGGGGCCGGCCTGGGCGACGGCGTCGTAGACCCGGTTGAGCTTGGGCAGCTTGCGCCCGAGCAGGACCAGGGTGGCACCGGCCGCCGCGCAGGCCTGCGCGGCGGCGGCGCCGAGGCCGCCATGGGCGCCGGCGATC
>JAFLEA010000070.1 GCA_017302035.1 Lysobacterales bacterium | reverse complement strand
GGCACCCGCGGCCTGCGCCTGCGGGTGCGCGCACTGGGCACCTCGCAGCCGTTGCAATGGCTGCTGGACGGCCGCCCGATCGCGCGCAGCCAGGGGGCGGCCGGCTTCGAGTACGACTATGCCGGCGCCGGCCGCGGCGAGCACGTGCTCACCGCATTGGCCGACAGCGGCGCCTGGGCCCAGGTGCGCTTCCGCGTGGCCGGCGTCGGCGAGCCTTCAGCCCAGGTGCTCGAGCACGTAGTCGGCCGCTGACACCCGGAACTCGCCCGGCGCCTCGACGAACAGTTGCTTCACCACGCCGTCCTCGGCATACAGGGCGAAGCGCTTGGCGCGCAGGCCCATGCCGTAGCCGCTGGCGTCCATCTCCAGGCCCAGGGCCCGGGTCAGGTCGGCGTTGCCGTCGGAAACCAGTTGCAGGCCGTCGGGCGTGTCCAGGGACTTGCCCCAGGCCTGCATCACGAACGGGTCGTTGACCGCCATGCAGATCACATCGATGCCGCGGTCGCGGAAATCCCCGAAGCGCTCGATGAAGCCGGGCAGGTGCTTCTCGGAGCAGGTCGGGGTGAATGCGCCCGGCACCGCGAACAGCACCACCTTGCGCGCCTCGAACAGGGTGGGGGTGTCCACGTTCTCCACACCTTGCTGGATGCGCTTGAGCACGACTTCGGGGATGCGGTCGCCGATCTGGATGGTCATGGTGGGTCTCCTGGGGGAAGGCCGGCAGCGCCGGGGGATGAACGAAGTCTAGCCGGGCCGGCGTTATCGCGCCGCGACCCTTGAAATCCCGCGCGCGGCACCCATTTTTCCATCATCGCCGCGCCGTCGCCGCGGCACTTCGAGCAAGGAGACCCGCATGGCTATTGTCCGTTACAACCAGCTTCCCGGCCGCCACCTGCAGGACGAGTTCAAGCAGGTGTTCGAGCGCCTGTTCGGCGACGCCGGCACCGATCCGTCCGACGTGGTGACCAGCCAGTGGGCACCGCGGGTGGACATCAAGGAGGAGGCCGACCGCTTCGTCATCTTCGCCGACATCCCGGGCGTGGATCCCAAGGACATCGAGGTCCAGATGGACAAGGGCATCCTCACCCTCAAGGGCGAGCGCAGCGCCGAAGAAGGCGAGGAAGGCAAGGACTACTCGCGCCGCGAACGCGCGTGGGGCGCCTTCCATCGCCGCTTCGCCCTGCCCGACAGCGCCGATCCGGACGGGATCACCGCCAGCGGCCGCCACGGCGTGCTGCGGATCGACATCCCCAAGCGCCCGCAGGCCACGCCGCGTCGCATCCAGGTGCAGTGACGCGTGCCCGCCGCCGGTCCGCCAGGGGCGGGCCGGCGGACGGTACCTGGAACTAGAATGGGGCCCGTGGCGTCCGCGCCGCGGGCCGCCGCATTTTCCGGCGCCGTGCCCGACGGGGACGCCGCGCGCCGCAGCCAGCCACGGGTGACGAATGGAATTCAAGGACTACTACGCGATCCTGGGCGTCGAACCCAGCGCCGGCGAGGCCGAGATCAAGTCCGCGTACCGGCGGCTGGCGCGCAAGTACCACCCGGACGTGAGCAAGGAAACCGATGCCGAGGAGCGCTTCAAGGCGGTCGGCGAGGCCTACGAGGCGCTGCGCGATCCGCAGAAGCGCGCCGCCTACGACCAGTTGCGTGCACGCGGCTACCGCCCCGGGCAGGAGTTCCATCCGCCGCCCGGCGGCTTCGACGGCGGCGACTACGACTTCGACGAGATCTTCGGCGACATGGGCGGCCGCGGCGCCGGCAACGGCGGTTTCAGCGATTTCTTCGAGAGCCTGTTCGCGCGCCAGCGCGGCGGCGCGCGCCCCGGTGCCGGCCCCCCGCCGCGCGGCGATACCCGCGCGCGGCTGGCGGTGCCGCTGGAGGCGGTGTACCGCGGCGACAGCGTGCGCATCACCCTCAACGGCCGCCAACTGGACGTGAAGGTACCCAAGGGCATCCGCGCCGGGCAGGCGATCCGCCTGGCCGGGCAGGGCAACGGCGGCGGCAACCTGCTGCTGGAGATCGAATACCAGGCCCATCCCCGGTTCGAGGTGGATGGGCGCAACATCCTCTATACCCTGCCGTTGCCGGCCTGGCAGGCGGCGCTGGGCACCACGGTCAGCGTACCGACCCTGGGCGGATCGGTGGAACTGAAGGTGCCGGCCGGTTCGGATGCCGGGCGCAAGCTGCGCCTGCGCGGCCGCGGCCTGCCCGGCAGCCCGGACGGCGACCAGATCGTGGAACTGGAAGTCCAGGCGCCGGCACCGGCCAGCGAAGCCCAGCGCCAGGCCTATCGCGACCTGGGCCAGGCGTTCGGCGACTGACTGCGGTTGCCGTCGCGGCCGTTCAGGCCGCGGGCAGGGGCGGCGGCTCGCCGCCGCCGAGCAGGCGGTCGATCACGTCGGTCAGGTCCGCCTCGGCGAACGGCTTGGTCAGGTAGGCGCGCGCGCCCTGGCGCATGCCCCACATGCGGTCGGTGTCCTGGTCCTTGGTGGTGACCAGGACCACCGGGATGTCGCGGGTGGTGCTCTCGCGGCTCAGCTGGCGGGTGGCCTGGAAGCCGTTGAGGTTGGGCATCACCACGTCCATCAGGATCAGGTCCGGCAGTTCGGCCTTGGCCATCGCGACGCCGGCCGCGCCATCCTCGGCGGTGAGCGTCTGGTGACCGAGCTTCTCGACGATGCGCTGGATCCCGATGAGCTGGGTCGGCGAATCGTCGACGATCAGGATGCGTGCCATGGTGCCTCGTCCCTGTTGGATGTTCCCCGACGCCGGAGTGTAGACGTTGCGAGGGGACGCCGGAAGTCTCCGTGGGGCCGCTCGGGACGAAGCTTGACCGGGTGCGCGCGGCACCGGCGACCCAGGCCCGGGGCCGGCGTGCGCGCGAGCGGACGAGGCCGGCTCAGCCCGGTCGCACCAGCGTGCGTCCCAGCGAGCCGCCGGCCAGCATGGTGTCGAACACGGACGGCAGTTCCTCCAGGGTCGCCTCGCGGGTGCAGATCGCGTCCAGCTGCGAAGGTTTCCACGCGTCGGCCAGCAGCGCCCAGATGTCGTCGCGGACGTCGCGCGCGGTGCCGGCGGAACCGATTCCCAGCAGCGACACCCCGCGCAGGATGAAGGGCATCACCGTCAGCGCGTCCAGCGACGGGGTGGCGGCCAGGCCGGCGGCAGCCACGTTCCCGTAGGGGGCGGTCTGCGCCAGCAGGCTCACCAGCATCGGCCCGCCGACGTTGTCCAGGCCGCCGCCGAAGCGCACCGATTCCAGCGGGCGCTTGGCCTCCAGCGCGTCGCGGCCCAGCACTTCGCTGGCGCCGAGCGACTTGAGGTAGGGCGCCTGGTCGGCCTTGCCGCTGATGGCGTGGACCTCGTAGCCGGCCTTGGCGAAGATGGCCACCGCCAGCGAGCCGACCCCGCCGGTGGCGCCGGTGACCGCCAGCGGGCCCAGTCCGGGATGCTGGCGGTTCTCGCGCATGCGGTACAGGGCCAGCGCGGCGGTGAAGCCGGCGGTGCCCAGGACCATGCTTTCCCGCAGGTCCAGGCCGCGGGGCAGGGCGACCACCCATTCGGCCGGCAGGCGCGCATAGGCGGCGTAGCCGCCGTCGCGGGTCTCGGACAGGCCGCAGCCGGTGACCAGCACCGGGTCGCCTTCCTTGAATTTCGGATCGCTGGAGGCGAGCACATGCCCGGCCACGTCGATCCCGCCGACCAGCGGGAAGCTGCGCAGGATCTTGCCCTTGCCGGTGCCGGCCAGAGCATCCTTGTAGTTGACCGAGGACCAGGCGACCTGGACCACGACTTCGCCGGGGCACAGGTCGTCCAGCGACACCCGCTCGATGCCGCTGCGGTAGCCGGCGGCGTCGTTGTGGATGCGGAACGCGGGGAAGCTGGCGGGGATGGGCATGGTCGTGGCTACCTCAATGCATTGCGCCGCTTTTCGTCGATCCACTTGCTGGCCACCGCCGGCGCATACCCCCGCATCCACTCCAGCATCCGGTCGATGTCGTCGCCGTGCCACAGGTCCGCGCGCTGCTCCGGGTGCAGGAAGCGCTCGGCCACCATCCGGTCGATCATCTGCAGCAGCGGTGCGTAGAAGCCGTCCACGTCGAGGAAGGCGCAGGGCTTGTCGCCGATGCCGAGCTGGCGCCAGGTCAGCATCTCGAACATCTCGTCCAGGGTGCCGAAGCCGCCGGGCAGGGCGACGAAGGCATCGGCCAGATCGAACATGCGCATCTTGCGCTCGTGCATGTTGGCGACCACCTCCAGCCGGGTGACGCCCTTGTGCGCGACTTCCCAGTCGACCAGTTGCTCGGGAATCACCCCGATCACCTCGCCGCCGGCCGCCAGCGCCGCGTCGGCGGCCTTGCCCATCAGGCCGACGTTGCCGCCGCCATAGACCAGCGCCCACCCTTCGCGGGCGATGCGTTCGCCGAGCGCGGCGGCACGCTCGGCGTAGACCGGCTTGCCGCCGAGGTTGGAGCCGCAATAGACGCAGATTGATTTCATCGACGATGGATCCTTCAATCCCGGTTCTTGCGCTGGCGCAGCAGGATGGCCCCGCCGAGGGCGATGAAGGCCACGCCGACGACGCTGAAGCCGAGCCGCTGGCTGGCCAGGGCGCCGATCGCGAACAGCGTGCCGGCGGCGATGTAGAGCCAGGCGGAAACGTTCGAGGGAAGTCCGTTGGATGGCATTGGGTGAATGTTTGAATGATGGGTTAGCCGCCGAGCAGCTACGTCAATTCAGAGAGAAAACCCGATGACAGAAGCCACCAGGCACCCGCTAGGTTGAGGGCGGCCGTGATCCAGAATACAGCCTGGAACGGTTGTTTGATGGTCTTGTGGCGGAACTGCCGCTGAGCGATCAGGGCGCCGGGCCAGCCGCCAAGAAGATCGGCCAGGTGCAAGCTGTTCTCGGGCGTGCGGCGGGCATCTCTTCCTGCCGCGGCCTTGTCCAAGGCATACATGGCGTAGGACACGGCGCTGAGAACGAAGTAGGCGGCGGTTAGGACAAACGGAATAAAACCAAGAGCCGTAGCGGCTGCCAGGCCCAGCAGTGCAGCGATACCTATTGTGGCTCGGGGAAGTGGTGAGGCTTGGCGCTTGGGCTGGATCCTCTGGCCTGCGTGTCGGATCTCGCGTGCCTGAAGCCTGCCTTTCGGATCCCGGACGGCCCGATAGGAGACAAGGTCGCCATCGATGGGGCGGCGAGAGCCACGCTGGAACTCGTTGATGTGCACGAAGGCGCGGTCGCCGCCGCCGTTTGGCATCACAAAGCCGAATCCCCGGTCGTCGTCCCAGCCAGTGACTCGACCAGCAAGTCGCATGACCCCATCCATCGGCGGCGAACCCTTAGTTCGCCTTGTGGATCGCCCTCTTGTCCACCGCCATCGCGGCGTCGTGGATCGCCTCGGACAGGGTCGGGTGGGCGTGGCAGATCCGCGCCAGGTCGTCGGCCGAGCCGCTGAACTCCATGGTCAGCACGCCTTCGTGGACCAGCTCGGATACGCTCGGGCCGATCAGGTGCAGGCCCAGCACGCGGTCGGTCTCGGCATGGGCGATCACCTTGACGAAGCCGGTCGGTTCGGCCATCGCCACGGCGCGGCCCACGGCGGCGAACGGGAAGCTGCCGGTCTTGTACGGCACGCCTTCGGCCTTGAGCTGCTGTTCGGTCTTGCCGACCCAGGCGATTTCCGGGGCGGTGTAGATGACGTAGGGAATGGTGTCGAAGTTGACGTGGCCGGGCAGGCCGGCGATCAACTCGGCCACGGCGATGCCTTCCTCGAAGCCCTTGTGCGCCAGCATCGGCCCGCGCACGCAGTCGCCCACCGCCCACACGCCGTCCACGCCGGTGTGGCAGTGCTCGTCGACCACGACCTGGCCGCGCTCGTTGACCTGCACGCCGGTGCCCTCGGCCAGCAGGCCCCGGGTCGCGGCGCGGCGGCCGACGGCCACCAGCAGCTTGTCCACCACCAGCGTCTGTTCGCCGGAGGCATCGGTGTAGGCGATGGCCACTTCCTTCTTCTTGCCCTTGCCGGTGACTTCGGCCTTGGACACCTTCGCGCCCAGGCGGATGTCCAGGCCTTCCTTCTTCAACTCGCGCGCGGCCAGCTTGGCCACTTCGGCGTCGGCGGCCGGCAGGAAGTCGGGCAGGGCCTCGAGCACGGTCACCTCGGCGCCGAGGCGGCGCCACACGCTGCCCAGTTCCAGGCCGATCACGCCGGCGCCGATCACCGCCAGGCGCTTGGGCACCTCGGTGAAGTCCAGCGCGCCGACGTTGTCGACGATGTTCTCGCCGTCGAACTTCGCGAACGGCAGCTCGATCGAGTCCGAACCGGCGGCGATGACAACGTTGGTGCCCTTCAGCTCGACCTCGGATCCGTCGTGCTGCTTCACCTTGACCACGTTGCCCGGCTGCAGCTGGCCGAAGCCGTAGTACGGCGTGACCTTGTTGGCCTTGAACAGCATCGCGATGCCGCCGGTGAACTGCTTCACGATGGCGTCCTTGCGCGCGACCATCTTCGGCACGTCCAGCTTCGCGTCCTTGAAGCTGATCCCGTGCTGGTCGAACTGGTGCTGCATGTTCCAGTACTGGTGGGTGGAGTCGAGCAGCGCCTTGGAGGGGATGCAGCCCACCCGCAGGCAGGTGCCGCCCAGGGCGGGCTTGCCGTCCTTGCCCAGCGCCGCGTCGATGCACGCGGTCTTCAGGCCCAGCTGCGCGGCGCGGATCGCGGCGTGGTAGCCGGCCGGGCCGGCACCGATGACGACGACGTCGAAGTTCTCTGCCATTTCGGGTTCCTTAGAGGCCGAACAGGATGCGGTTCGGGTTCTCGAGCTGGTTCTTGATGTCCACCAGGAACAGCACCGCGTCCTTGCCGTCGATGATGCGGTGGTCGTAGGACAGGGCGATGTACATCATCGGCGCGATCACCACCTGGCCGTTCTCGGCGATCGGGCGCTCCTTGATCGTGTGCATGCCCAGGATCGCGCTCTGCGGCGGATTCACGATCGGGGTCGACATCAGCGAGCCGAAGGTGCCGCCGTTGGTGATGGTGAAGGTGCCGCCCTGCAGGTCGTCCAGGCCCAGCTTGCCGTCGCGCGCCTTCTTCGCGTAGTCGGCGATGCCCTGCTCGATCTCGGCGAAGCCCATCCGCTCGACGTCGCGCAGCACCGGGGTGACCAGGCCCTTGTCGGTGGACACGGCGATGGAGATGTCCGAATAGCCGTGGTAGATGATGTCGTTGTTGTCGACCGAGGCGTTGATGATCGGGTAGCGCTGCAACGCGTTGGCCGCGGCCTTCACGAAGAAGCTCATGAAGCCCAGCTTGATCCCGTGGGCCTTCTGGAAGTCCTCGCCCAGTTCCTTGCGCGCGGCGGCGACCTTGGCCAGGTTGACCTCGTTGAACGAGGTCAGCATGGCGATGGAGTTCTTCGACTGCATCAGGCGCTCGGCGATGCGCGCGCGCATGCGGGTCATCGGCACGCGCTCTTCCGGGCGCGCGCCGGCGGCCTTGCCGGCGCCGCCGCTGCGGGCGTAGTTGACCAGGTCCTCCTTGGTCACCGCGCCGCGGCGGCCGCTGCCCTCGACCTGGGACGGGTCGATGCCTTCCTTCGCCGCGGTGAAGCGCGCGCCCGGCGGCAAGTCGCCGGCGGCCGAAACCGGGGCCGGACGGGTGGAGGCCGGCGCGGCGGCCTCGGCCTTGGCGGCGGCGGCCCTGGGCTGCACTTCCTGGGCACCGGCGGCGGGCTTTTCCTCCTTCGCGGCCGGAGCGGCGGCCGCGACCGCGCCTTCCTCGATGATCGCCAGCACCTGCTGACTGGTCACCGTGTCGCCTTCCTTGAACCTGATTTCCTTGAGCACGCCGTCCACCGGCGAGGGCACCTCGAGCACGACCTTGTCGGTTTCGAGATCCACCAGGTTCTCGTCGCGCTTGACCGTGTCGCCGGCCTGCTTGTGCCAACTGGCGATGGTGGCGTCGGAGACGGATTCGGGGAGGACCGGAACTTTGACTTCGATGGCCATGGAAAAGCGTCCTTGATTCGTGTGCGAGGGCGATGGAGCAGCGGTCGGGAGGATCAGTCGGCGATCGGATCGCGCGGCGGGTTGACCAGGGCGTCGGCGACCAGTGCGAGCTGTTCGTTGACGTGGTCGGCGAAGTGGCCCACGGCCGGCGACGGCGAGCGGCTGCGGCCGGCATAGCTCAGGCCCTGGCCCTTGGCCAGACAGGCTTGCAGGTGATGCTTGATCTGGTACCAGGCGCCCTGGTTCTGCGGCTCCTCCTGGCACCAGACCACCTCGGTGGCCTTGGCATAGCCGCGCAGCACGGCCGCCAGGGCCTCGCGCGGGAACGGATAGAGCTGCTCGACGCGGACGATGGCGGCGTCTTCCTGGCCGCGCTTGTGCGCGTCCTCGAGCAGGTCGTAGTAGACCTTGCCCGAGCACAGCACCACCCGCTTGACCTTCTTCGGATTGGCCGTCGCGTCCGGGATCAGATGCTGGAACTGCCCATTGGCCAGTTCGTCCAGGGTCGACACCGCCAGCTTGTGGCGCAGCAGCGACTTGGGCGACATCACCACCAGCGGCTTGCGCGTGTCCATCTTCATCTGCCGGCGCAGCATGTGGAAGCACTGCGCCGGGGTGGTCGGCACGCACACCAGCATGTTGTCCAGCGCGCACAGCTGCAGGAAGCGCTCCAGGCGCGCGGAGCTGTGTTCCGGGCCCTGGCCTTCGTAGCCGTGCGGCAGCAGCAGGGTCAGGCCGGTGATGCGGCCCCACTTGGCCTCGCCGGAGGCGATGAACTGGTCGATCACCACCTGGGCGCCGTTGGCGAAGTCGCCGAACTGGCCTTCCCAGATGTCCAGGGTGTTCGGGTCGGTGGTGGAGAAGCCGTACTCGAACGCCATCACCGCCTCCTCGCTGAGCAGCGAGTCGATCACGGTGGCCTGCTCGGGACTGTCGACCAGCTGGCGCAGCGGCACGTAATAGCTGTCGGTTTTCTGGTCGTGGAGGATCGCGTGGCGGTGGAAGAAGGTGCCGCGGCCGGCGTCCTGGCCGACCAGGCGCAGGCCGTTGCCCTCGGCCAGCAGGGTGGCATAGGCCAGATTCTCGGCGAAGCCCCAGTCGCCGGGGATCTCGCCGGCGGTCATCTTCAGCCGGTCCTCGTAGATCTTGGCCACGCGCGGGTGCAGGCCCACCCCCTGCGGGATGGTGTTGATGAGCGTGGCCAGCTTGGTCAGGGTGGCCTTCTTGACCCGGGTGTCGACCGGATCGGCCAGGGTCCCGGACAGGTATTTGGACCAGTCGATCGCCAGTTCGTCCGGCTTGGCCGGGGCCAGTTCGGTGGTGACCTCGCCGGCGTCGAGCTTGTTGCGGTAGTCGTCGACCAGCGCCTTGGCCTCGGCGGCCGTCACCACCCCGGCCTTCTCCAACTGCGCGGCGTACAGCTCGCGGGTGGTCGGGTGCTTGCGGATGGTCTGGTACATCACCGGCTGGGTCGCCGCCGGCTCGTCGGCCTCGTTGTGGCCGTGGCGGCGGTAGCAGACCAGGTCGATGACCACGTCCTTTCTGAACTGCTGGCGGAACTCGTAGGCCAGCTTGGCCACGAACACCACCGCTTCCGGATCGTCGCCGTTCACGTGGAACACCGGCGCGCCGACCATCTTGGCCACATCGGTGCAGTACAGGGTGGAGCGGGCGTCTTCCTTGTTGCTGGTGGTGAAGCCGACCTGGTTGTTCACCACCACGTGCACGGTGCCGCCGACCGCGAACCCGCGCGCCTGCGACATCTGCAGCAGTTCCATCACCACGCCCTGGCCGGCGAAGGCCGCGTCGCCGTGGATCAGCACCGGCAGCACCCGGCGGCGCTCGTCGTCGCCATAGCGTTCCTGGCGCGAGCGCACCGAGCCGGCGACCACCGGGTCGACGATCTCCAGGTGCGAGGGGTTGAAGGCCAGGGCCAGGTGCACCGGCGCCCCCGGGGTGGCGATGTCGGCGGAGAAGCCCATGTGGTACTTCACGTCGCCGGTGTGGGCGCGCTCGTCGTGCTCGAACTTGCCCTCGAACTCGTCGAACAGCTTGCGCGGGCTCTTGCCCAGGGTGTTGATCAGCACGTTGAGGCGGCCGCGGTGGGCCATGCCGATCACGATGTCCTTGACCTGGTCCATGCCGGATTGGCGCACCACCGCGTCGAGCAGCGGGATCAGCGCGTCGCCGCCTTCCAGCGAGAAGCGCTTCTGGCCGACGTACTTGGTGTGCAGGTAGCGCTCCAGGCCCTCGGCGGCGGTCAGCCGCTCGAGGATGCGCTTGCGGGTGGCCTGGTCGAGGTTGTAGTCGCCGCCGGTGTTCTCCAGCCGCTGGTACAGCCACTGGCGCTGCTCGACCTCGGGGATGTGCATGAACTCGGCGCCGATGGAGCCGGCGTAGGTCGCCTGCAGGCGGGCGAGCAGGTCGCGCAGCTTCATCCGCGGCTGGCCGGCGATGCCGCCGGTGCTGAACTCGCTGTCCAGGTCGCGCGCGGAGAGGTTGTGGAACGACAGTTCCAGGTCCGGCGGGTTCATCGGCGGGGTCAGGCCCAGGGGGTCGATCCTGGCTCCCAGGTGGCCGCGCGAGCGGTAGGCGGTGATCAGGCGGCCGACGTTGCGTTCGCGCTCGTCGCCGCCGGCGGCCGGGGCCACGCCATGGCTGGCGGCGTTGCGGGCGGCTTCGGCGACGTGGGCGATGACCGCCGAATGGGGGACGTCACCGGCCTCGCGGCCCTTGAACCCGTCGAAGTAGGCCTTCCACTTCGGGTCCACGCTGTCGGGGGAGACCAGGTATTGCTCGTACAGATCCTCGATGTAGGCGGCGTTGCTGCCGAGTTGCGAAGACTGCGCAAACTGCTTGAGTAGGTTGTCCACGATGGATGTCGCGTCGTCTGGGTGGGGGCTGGCCGGGATCGGTCCTGGCCTGGCGTGGCGGGCGTGACAGCCTTGAAAGTATACCCTGCGGCGCCGTGGCGCGGGCTTAGACCAAGGCAGGGAAAGGCCCGGCGCGGGCGCGGGAAGCGTGCCGGTCCACCCCGTCGCGGCGCCGTGGGACGCCGGTCGCGGGCCCGTTCCTTGCGGGACGCGACCGACGCCGCTACAGGACGCGGTACTCGGTGCAGGGGCGCGAACGCTCCCAGACCCGCTCGAAATCCAGGCGCAGGCGCCGGGCCACCGGCGCGTCGTCCACGCCGCCTTCGCCGTCGAAGCGGTGGCCCAGCGGGCGCAACAGCGCACCGCCGGTGTCGTTGAACGCATAGGCCGACGGATAGCGGGCATCGACCGGGTCGCGCACCTCGCGGAAGGCGAACACGCTGGGCAGGCGCTGGGCCAACGGCAGCAGCGGGGCGCCACTGCGTTGCGGCGAGGCGGCGTCCTGCAGCAGCACCCGCACCCGGCGCTCGCCGGGGCGGGTGGCGAAGCGGCGCAGGGCATCGAGCACGTCCATGCGGTCGAGCAGGCCGGGGTCGAGCGCCCGGCTGTAGAGCCCCAGTTCGCGCCGTGCGTGTCCGGCCAGCGCGAGCAGCACCGCGGCGGCGGCCTCGGCGTCCTCCACCGCGCTGGCGCCGGGCAGGCGCCGGCGCATCTCGCGGTGGTCGATGCCGGCCTCCTGGAACGGCGGCCCGCAGGGCACGAAGCCGGCGCGGGCGTAGAACGCCAGGGCGTGCCGTTGCGCATGCAACGACACCTCGGGCCAGCCGCGGCGGCGCGCCTCTACCAGCAGCGCCTGCAGCAGCGCCTCGCCGATGCCGCGGCCGCGGAACGGAGCCAGCACCGCCATCCGCCCGATCCGCCGGTCCGGGCTCAGGCGCGCCGTGCCGACCGGGCGGCCTTCGCCGTCCAGGGCCAGCAGGTGGAAGCACAGCGGGTCCAGTGCATCCTGCTCCAGTTCCGGCGGCACCTGCTGTTCGCGCACGAACACCGCCTCGCGCACGTCCCGCAGGCGCGCGTGGTCGCGGGCATGGTCGGCGGCGACGATGGCCATGTCCGGGCCCGCGAGCGCCACTCAGTCCGCGTCCGGGTCGTCGGCCAGCAGCGCGTAATGGCCGGCCTGGTAGAGGTCGAAGACGGCGTCGCGCCCGGCCGCCGACAGCGCGGCCCAGGCCGCAGGGTCGAGCCGTTGCGCGTCGGCCAGCAGGCGCGCGTCGGCCACCGGCAGGGTCAGCGCCTGGCCGCAGCAGAACAGGCTGGCGCCGCGCCGGTTGCGGCGCCAGGCCAGGCGCGAGGCCGGATGCCGCTGCAGCGCCGCACCCTGGCCCAGGTCCCATTCCAGCTCGATACGCGGGCGTTCGTCGCCGCGCGGGATCACCTCGCCGGCAGCGCGGTAGGTGGTGATGAAGCGGCCGAACCAGTCGCCGAGCCGGTCCGGGTCGTTCATCCGGATCGCGTTGAGCGCGGCCACCACCCGCGCCATCGCCGCCGCGTCGATCTCGTTGGGGTCGGCGGGCAGGGCCAGGTCCGGGTCGCGGTAGCGGATCGACTCGTCGGCCTCGGCCAGCAGTTCGTCCAGCCAGTCGCCGATCAGTTCGGCCGAGGCCGGCGCGCGCATGCCGACCGAGAGGGTCAGGCACGGATCCTCGGCGATGCCGTGGTGGGGCACGTTGGGAGGCAGGTAGAGCATGTCGCCTGGAGCCAGCACCCAGTCGTGGCTCGGTTCGAATTCGCGCAACAGCTTCAGTTCGACGCCATCGCGGAAGCCCAGCGGCGCGCCGGGCCGGGCGTCGATCAGCCAGCGGCGATGGCCCCAGGATTGCAGCAGGAACACGTCGTACTGGTCCACGTGCGCGCCGACCGAACCGCCGGTGGCGGCGAAGCTGATCATGACGTCGTCGATGCGCCAGCGCGGCAGGAAGCGGAACCAGTCGAGCAAGGCGGCCACGTCCGGATCCCACTTGTCCACGTCCTGGACCAGCAGGGTCCAGTCGTGGTCGGGCAGGCCGGGAAACTCCTCCTCGGCGAAGGGGCCGTGGCGCACGCGCCAGCCGTCGCTGGCGCGGTCGTGTTCGATCAGCCGTGCCAGCACCCCCTCCTCGCAGGCCAGGCCGGCCAGGTCCTCGGGCATCAGCGGGCTCTGCAGGCCGGGAAAGGCGTTGCGGATCAGCAGCGGGCGCTTCTGCCAGTAGTCGCGCAGGAACGTCGCCGGATCCATGCCCAGCGGCGGCCGTGCGGCGCCGTCGACCTCGATCGGCGGGCTGGCCGCGGCCCGGGTCCGGGCGGCGGCGGACGGCTTCGGGGCGACGGGTGTCTTCTGCGGCTTGCGGGTCGTCATGGCGATCTCGTCGTGGCCGTCGGCGGCGGCCGGCGGCTCAAGGGGCGGGCGCGGCCT
>JAFLEA010000007.1 GCA_017302035.1 Lysobacterales bacterium | reverse complement strand
ACCGGCCCAGGCCGCCGCGCGCGGCAAGCCGCAGGCGTCTACCGCCACCGCGCGCAAGGCCAGGGTCGCCAAGTCCGGCGGTGCGGCACGCAAGCCCGCCGCACGAACGCCGGCTGCACCGGCTGTGGCCAAGGTGGTGTCGATGAAGGACTGGGTCAGCCGCAACCTGCCCGGGATCGAGCCGCCGGTCGCGCCCGCGCGTCGCGGCAAGTCGGGGAGGAAGTAAGCCATGCGCACCGTATCGGCCGGACCCCTGCAGTTCAATCCTCTGGACCTGGCCCAGGAGGCCTGGAAATTCCAGCAGCGCCTGTCCGAAGGCATGCGCGTGCTCGGCCAGATTCCGCCGGACGTGCACTACGGTGCCACCGAGCGCGAGGAAGTGTGGCGCGACGGCAAGGCCGTGCTGTACCGCTTCGTCGGCGACAAGCCGGCCACCGGGCCGGCGCTGCTGATCGTCTACGCGCTGGTCAACCGGCCGTACATGGTGGACCTGCAGCCCGACCGTTCGCTGGTGCGCGGCCTGCTCGCGCTGGGGATGGACGTGTACGTGCTGGACTGGGGCTACCCGGATCGCTCCGACCGCTACCTCACGCTGGACGACTACATCAACCGCTACATCGACGGCGCGGTGGACCACCTGGCCGAGGCCACCGGCGGCCCGGTCAACCTGCTGGGCGTGTGCCAGGGCGGCGCGTTCTCGCTGTGCTACGCGGCCCTGCACCCGGAGAAGGTGCGCAACCTGCTGACCATGGTCACCCCGGTGGACTTCCAGACTGCCGACAACATGCTCTCAGGCTGGGTACGCGACCTGGACGTGGACCTGTTCGTCGACGCGCTGGGCAACGTCCCGGCCGACCTGATGAACGCCTCCTACCTGATGCTCAAGCCGTTCCGGCTGAACCTGCAGAAGTACGTGGGCCTGGTCGACAGCCTGGGTGATCCGAAGGCGGTGGAGGACTTCCTGCGCATGGAGATGTGGATCTTCGACTCGCCCGACCAGGCCGGCGAAGCGTTCCGCGACTTCATCAAGCAGTTCTACCAGGGCAACGGCTTCGTGAGCGGCACCGCCAGCATCGGCGGGCAGAAGGTGGACTTGGGCTTCGTCGACATGCCGGTGCTCAATATCTACGCCATGCAGGACCACCTGGTGCCACCGGACGCCTCGCGCGCGCTGGCCAAGCTGGTCGGCAGCCGGGACTACACCGAGCTGAGCTTCCAGGGCGGCCACATCGGCCTGTACGTGTCCAGCCGCGCCCAGCGCGAGGTGCCTGCCGCGATCCACCGCTGGCTGGCGGAGCGCCAGGGCGGCTGAAGTGCCGGCGCGCGGGGTGCGCCAGGCCCGCGGTGCTGCTGGCGCTGTCCGTCCTCGCCATGCCCGTGGCATCGCCGGCGCCGGTACACGGCCGCGGCACCGCGCTAGACTGGTCGCGCCCGCCCGACGGAGTCCGCGCATGAACGCCAGCAACCCCACCACCGGACTGTCCCGCTCGCTCGACGATCGCATGATCGCCGGGGTCATGGGCGGCATCGCCCGCCGCTATGGCTGGAGCTCCACCTGGCTGCGGATCATCTACGTGGTCGGCTCGATCCTGTCGGCGGCGTTTCCCGGCATCCTCGTCTACCTGGTGCTGTGGCTGCTGATCCCGAACGAAGCCAACTGAGCAGCCCACCCTGCAGCCGCGGCCTGCCGAAGTGGCTGCGCCGTTGCGGCCTGCTGCTGGGCGCGGTGTGGGCCTCGCCATGGACCCTGTTCGGGCTGCTCGCCGGCGTGGCCGGACTGCCCATGGGCGCATCGGTGGCCGTCAGCCGCCGCGATCGTGCCCTGGTGTTCCGCCGCTGGCCATGGGGACCGGGCGGGGCGATGACCCTGGGCAACGTGATCCTCGCCACCGGCGACGACCTGGAAGCGGCCTGCGTCACCTACGAGCACCGCGCCGGCCGCTGCGTCCATCCGCCGGTGCGCCTGGGCGACCACGAACGCGCGCACATCTACCAGTACATGCTGCTCGGCCCGCTGTTCGTCCCGGTGTATTTCCTGTGCGGTGGGATCTCGGTGCGCAATCCGTTCGAGCGCGCCGCCGACTTCTATGCGATGCATGGCCGCGGATGGTGGCCTCGATCGCACAACCAGAACGCGTCCTGAACCAGAGCCTGAACCGCGCCGCATCGCAGCATCGCAACATGCCCGTCGCACGGCCGAAACAGCGTTTCTTCAGCCTCTCTTGTACGAACTCCTAACGACATGGCGCGCACACTGCGCAACATCGACCGAGTGCGGTACAGACCAAGAGGAAACGGCCGAATGAGCACAGTTCTCTACGTGGGTGGCAGCAAGGACGGCACCCGCGGCTTCGTCCCCAACGGCTTCACCAAGACCATGCTCGAGACCGTCGAGCACGGCCGCGAGATCTACGTCGAGCGCATCATCCGCCTGGCCCGGTACGGCACGGTGCGGATCATGGCCCTGGAATCCCTGTGCGAGGACCTGCTGGCCGGCCTGGCCAGCCGCCATTACGCCGCCGCGCCGGCCTGAGCCGGGGTGGGGCAGGGCGCGTGTCGGCCGATGGCCGGGCAGGGGCCCGACCGCTATACTTCCGCCTCCGCGCCGAAGTGGCGGAATGGTAGACGCAGCGGACTCAAAATCCGCCGGTAGCGATATCGTGTGGGTTCGAGTCCCACCTTCGGCACCAGGACGGAAGGCCCGCCATGCTGCGGGCCTTTCCCGTTCTGGCCAGCTCAATCCCCGTCCGTCGCCAGCCGCCGTTCTTCGCAGCGCATCCAGCCGCCGTCGTCGCCGTCGTCGCGTTCGGGCAGGAACGCATGGCTGCGCCGCAACTGGCGCTGATAGACGTGCAGCGAGACCGCGATGTCGTCCGGGTCGGGGTTGCGCACGGTGTGGTACTCGTGCGGCGGCAGCAGGCTGGCGGTGGTGCCGGGGTGGGCCTCGCTGGTGCCCTTGCCGGCGAAGCGCCAGCGCTGCCCGTCGCGTTCGCATGGCACGTACTCGGTAATCGCCAGGCGGCCGCGCCAGACGCCTTCCACGCACCAGGCGCCGTCGTGGTCGTGGATCGGCGTGCCCTGGCCGGGGCCCCAGGTCATTGCGATCACGCTGTAGCCCAGGTCCGGGCTGAGATACAGCTCGCGGCGGGCGTAGTGGTCGGCGATGGGTTGCAGCAGGCTGCGTGGCAGTACCAGTTCGCGGTCGGCGAACAGGGACACCAGCGCATGTCGCAGCGCGTGGGTGACTGCATCTTCGTCCCCGAGTCGGACGGCGGCGTCGAAGGCGGCGATCAGCTTGTGCTTGCCGGGAAATTCCACTTGCGGCCTGAACCTGAATAGGCGGTAGAGCCCCCAGCCTACACGGTCGCGGTTAGGAAAACGTTCCGTTTGCAGGAGCCGGGCTTGCCGGCGACTGCAGTGCAACGGTATCGACCGGCGAGTGGTCAGGCATGGTGGTCGCCGGCAAGCTCGGCTCCTACGGGGGGAGCAAATCGAGGAACCCGCGCACCGCCGGGCCGAAGCGCCCGAGATCCACCAGGAACGCGTCATGGCCCTGCGGCGAATCCAGGCCAAGGAACTGCGCGCGCGCGCCGCCGCGGGCCAAGCCCTCGGCGATCTGCTGCTGCTGCTCCACCGGGAACAGGATGTCGGTGTTGGCGCCGATCGCCAGCGCGCGCTCCACCTTGATCCGCGCCAGCCCGGCCAGCACGTCGCCGCCGGCGTGGTCGGCCAGGTCGAACCAGTCCATCGAGCGGCTCAGGTAGAGGTAGCAGTTGGGGTCGTAGCGGCGCACGAAGCGGCGGGCGTGGCCTTCCAGGTAGCTCTCGACCTGGAACTCCAGCCCGAACGGATCGTCCTCGCCGCTGCCGGCCAGCGGGATCGCCTCCTCCAGGCGCACGCGGCCGAAGCGGCCGTCCCACTCCAGCGCCGAGCGGTAGGTGATCACGCCCAGCTTGCGCGCGATGCGCATGCCGGATTCGGGCCAGGTCACCTCGTCGTATTCGCCGTTGTTCCAGTTCGGGTCCAGCCGGATCGCCTCGCGCTGCAGCGAGCGCACGGCGATGGAGAAGGGCAGGGCGCGCGCGCTGCCGGAGATGTTGACGTGGGCGCGGGCAATGCCCGGGTGGCGCTGCAGCAGGGCCAGCGCGGTCATCCCGCCCATCGAGTTGCCGATGACGCAGGCCAGGCGTTCGATGCCCAGTCCGCGCACCACCTCGGCCGCCGCATCGGCGATGTCCTCGATCGACAGTTCCGGGAACGCGAGCCGGTAGGGCCGGCCGGTCGCCGGGTCGAGCGAGGCCGGGCCGGTGGAGCCCTTGCAGCTGCCCAGCGGGTTGACGCAGACCACGAACCAGCGGTCGGTGTCGATGAACTTGCCGGGGCCGAGCATCGCTTCCCACCAGCCCGGCGACGGATCGGCGGCGCTGGAAGCGGCATGCGCATCGGGCGACAGGCCGGTGAGGATCAACACCGCGTTGCCGTGCGCTTCGTCCGCTTCGCCCCAGGTCTCGTAGGCGATGCGCGCGCCATGCAACTCGCCGCCGCGCTTCATCGGGAACGGCGAGGGCAGCGCATGGAAGCGCGTGGCCGGCGGGACGAATTCGTGGGTGGAGGTCGGAGTCATCGAGCCGGAGTTTACCGGTAACGGCATCGGCAGCATCGACTCCGGCGGGGGCCGCCGCACCCTGGGGGTTGGACGCGGAACCACGCGCCGAACGGGACACCCTTGCAGCAGCGGACCCCGTCGGAGTCAGCGCTGTTCCGCGCCGATCACCAGTTCGATCGGACCATTGGCCGGCAGGGTGACGCGCACCGGTGCCGATTCCACGTCGCCCTCGCCGCGGTTGGCGCTGCCGCTGGCGGATACCCGTGCCAGCACCACCACTTCCTGCATTTCCGACAGCCTCAGCGTCGGCATCGGGCTGTCGGCGTCGTCCAGCACCACCTCCAGCGGCAGGTCGCGCACTGCGTGGCGTTCGGCCGCGACCGGCATCGGCGGGCCCTCGACCGGGCGGGCCATCACGAATACGGTCGCATCGTCGGGCAGCTTCCCGGCCAGTGCCGGATCGAGCGAGACCTTCACCGCCAGTGCATTGGCCGGTCCGGCTGCCGGCATGGCGCCATCGGACACGCCGGTCGGAGCGGTGGCGACGGCGGCCAGCGGTGGCAAGCCGGCATCGGCGCGGGCGGCGCCGATCTGCTCGCGCAGACTACGCGCGGTGGCCTCGTCGACCGACGTCAGCAGCGATTCCCAGGTCTGGGCCGCCTCGGCCGCGCGTCCCGACTGGCGCTGCGACACCCCCAGGAACCAGGTGGCGCGCTGGTGCTTCGGATCGACTTCCAGCGCATGCCGCAGCCAGGCCACCGCCTGCTCGTCGAACAGGTGCTGCGGGTGGGCCATGGCGCGCGCCTCGGCCGCCTCGACCAGCAGGGTGGGCTCGTCGGGCGCCAGCTTCACCGCGAATTCGTAGGCACCGCGCGCGCTTTCCTGGTCGCCCATCGCCACCAGCGAACGCGCCAGCAGCGCCCAGCCCTCGGGCTGGTTCGGATTGCGCTCCAGCTCGGCGCGCAACTGCGCGACCGCTTCCTCCAGGCTCGCCGGCGTGCCGGCCGCGGCCAGCGGCGAGGCATGCCCGGGCGATTCCAGTTCCAGCGCCGCCGGCGTGCCGACCAGCCGGTACAGCGCCAGCGTCGCCACCGCCAGCAGCGCCACGCCGGCGATCCACGGCCCGCGCTTGCCGCGCCAGGCCGGGTGCATCACCCAGGCCAGTACGCCCACGGTGGCCAGCGTGGCCAGTGCGGCGAACACCGCCGTGGTCGAAATCACCATTCCTGCTCTCCGCCATCGCCCTTGTCGTTGCTTGGCATGGCGGCGGCACCGGCAGCGCGCCGGCGCACGATCCGCGATACCGCCAGGCCGCCGCCCAGCAGCACCAGCCCGGGGCCGAACCACAGCAGCCAAGTGTGCGAGGACACCTCCGGCCGGTACAGCACGAACTCGCCGTAGCGGTCGACCAGGAAGCGCTTGATCTGCGCGTCGTCGTGGCCCTCGCGCATCAGCGAGAGTACTTCCCGGCGCATGTCGCGGGCGATCTGGGCATTGGAGTCGGCCAGCGACTGGTTCTGGCACATCACGCAGCGCAACTCGCTGGTGAGCGTGTGGAAGCGCGCCTGCTCGGCGGCATCGGCGAATTGCGGCGGGGCCAGTTCGGAGGCGGCCTGGGCCTGGGCGAGGGCAAGGCCCGGCGCCAGCGCCAGGGACAGGCCGAGCAACAGGCCGGAGAGCGCCGCAGGCAGGCGCTGGCTCACTGCTTGCGCCCCAGCTTCGCGACCAGCGGCACCAGTTCGTCGGCCACCACCTGCTCGGTCAGCGGCCCGGTGTGCTTCCAGCGCACGATGCCCTCGGCGTCGACCAGGAACGTCTCGGGCGCGCCGGCCACGCCCCAGTCCAATGCGTAGCGGCCCTCGCGGTCGGCCAGGACCACGTAGAAGGGATTGCCGAACTGTTCCAGCCAGCGCAGCGCATCTTCCTTCTCGTCCTTCCAGTTGTAGCCGACCACGCGCACGCTGCGGGTCTCGGCGAAGGCCGTCAGTACCGCATGCTCCTCGCGGCAGGCCGCGCACCAGCTGCCCCATACGTTGAGCAGGTAGGGCGCGCCGCGCAGGTCGGCGGCGCCGATCTTGTAGTCCGAATCGTGCAGCACCGGCAGGACGAAGTCCGGCGCCGGCCTGCCGATCAGTGCCGAGGGCAGCACGTCGCGGTCGGCGTCGCCGGAGCGGACCACCCCGTACAGCATCAGTCCGACCAGGCCGAGGAAGAACAGCGCGCCGATCACCACCGCCACCACGGGCAGTCCCTGCGGTTTGGTCGACTCGCCCGGTTGCGGCGTGTTCATGCGCGTGCCTTCATGGGGATGCCTCATGTGGATGTCTCCTCGGGCAGCCGGCGGAACCGGCGGTCGGTGGCGGTGACCGCGCCGCCCAGCGCCATCAGCAGTGCGCCGAACCAGATCCAGCGGACGAAGGGCTTGATGTGCACGCGCACCGCCCAGGCACCGTCGCCCAGCGATTCGCCCAGGGCGACGTAGACGTCGCCGAACAGGCCCGGGCGGATGTCGGCCTCGGTCATCACCTGGCCACCGGCGGCGTAGGCGCGCTTCTCGGGATTGAGCAGCGCCACCTCGCGGCCGTTGCGCAGCACGCGCACATGGCCGCGGTCAGACACGTAGTTGGGCCCGCGGGTGCGGTCCACGCCCTGGAACACGAACTCGTGGCGGCCCACCTGCAGCGACTGGCCCGGCTTGAGCGCCACTTCCTGCTGCACGTTCTGCGCCTCCACCAGCAGTGCGCCCATCAGGAACGCGCCGATGCCCAGGTGCGCCAGGACCATGCCCCACATCTCGGCGGTCAGGCGCCCGCTGTTGCGCAGCCGGTCCCAGACGAAGCGCAGCGTGCCGAAGCCGATCCAGGCCGCGCCGGCCACACCCAGCGCGCTCTTCCACGGGCCCTGCGGCGCGGCGAAGAACGCCAGCACGCCCAGCGCCAGCGCCAGCAGCAGCCATGGCCACAGCAGCGCCATCACCCGCGAGGGCTGGTCGCGCTGCCAGCGGGTCAGCGGGCCGAACGGCACCAGTGCCACCAGCGGCGCCATCAGCACGAAGAACAGCAGGCCGAAGTACGGCGGGCCCACCGAGATCTTGCCCAGGTCCAGGGCGTCGGCCAGCAGCGGGTACAGGGTGCCGAGCAGGATCATCGCGCAGGCGCTGGCCAGCAGCAGGTTGTTGAGCAGCAGCAGGGTTTCGCGCGAGGCGGCGGCGAATGGCCTGCCGCCCTCCATCTTGGGCGCGCGCAGCGCATACAGCAGCAGCGAGCCGCCGATGACAATGGCCAGGAATACCAGGATGAACAATCCACGCGAGGGATCGGATGCGAAGGCGTGCACGCTGGTGATGACGCCGGAGCGCACCAGGAAGGTGCCCATCAGCGACAGCGAGAACGCGGCGATCGCCAGCAGCAGGGTCCAGCCGGCGAAGCTGCCGCGCTTCTCGGTCACCGCCTGCGAATGGATCAGCGCCGCGCCGACCAGCCACGGCATGAAGGCCGCGTTCTCCACCGGATCCCAGAACCACCAGCCGCCCCAGCCCAGCTCGTAGTAGGCCCACCAGCTGCCGAGCCCGATGCCCACGGTCAGGAACGCCCAGGCCACGTTGGTCCACGGCCGGGTCCAGCGCAGCCAACGCGCGTCCACCTTGCCGTCCAGCAGTGCGGCGATGGCGAAGGCGAACGGTACCGAGAAGCCCGCCCAGCCGACGTACTGCATCGGCGGGTGGATGATCATGCCCGGATCCTGCAGCAGCGGATTGAGGTCGTGGCCTTCCAGCGCGGCCGGGATCAGCCGCGCGAACGGGTTGGAGGTGAAGATCAGGAAGGCGATGAAGCCGAAGGCCACGATCCCCATCACGCCCAGCACCCGCGCCACCACCGCCCCGGGCAGCTTGCGCGAGAACAGCGCCACCGCGCCGTTCCAGACCGCCAGTATCAGCGTCCACAGCAGCAGCGAGCCCTCGTGCGAGCCCCAGACCGCCGTATAGCGATAGACCATCGGCAGCAGCGAGTTGGAGTTGTCGGCCACGTACCTGACCGAGAAATCCTGGCTGACGAAGCTCCAGGTCAGGATCGCGAAGGCGCCGCCCAGCAGCAGCAGCAGTGCGTAAGCGGCCGGACGCGCCACCGCCATCCAGCCGGCGTGGCCGCGCTGGGCGCCGGCCAGCGGCAGGGCCGCCTGCAGGGCGGCGACCAGCAGCGCCAGGATCAACAGTACCTGGCCCAATTCAGGCAGCATCGCCGCCTCCCGGTGCGTGACGGGTCGCCGCCGCACCCGCGCATCCGTCCATGGCGGCCCCTCGTGCCGCGCCCGTCAAGGCGCCGGCTCCGCCGCGGGCACCTGCACGTCGTGCTTCTGGTGCGCCAGGCCCATCTTGTCGGCCACTTCCTTGGGCATGTAGGTCTCGTCGTGCTTGGCCAGCACGTTCTCGGCCACGAACACGCCGTCGCGCATGCTGCCGGTGGCCACCACCGCCTGGCCCTCGCGGAACAGATCCGGGAGGATGCCGGTATAGACCACCGCCAGCTGTGCATCGCCGTCGGTGACCCGGAAGTGCGAATCCATCGAGCCGCTTTCGCGCCGGAACGAATCCTTCTCCACCATGCCGCCCAGGCGGAAGCGGGCGTGGTCGCCGGCATCGCCGCGCAACACCTCGGCCGGGGTATAGAGGTAGGCCACGTTGCGTTGCAGGGCCATGGCCACCAGGGCCACGGCCGCGGCGGAGGCCAGCGCCAGCAGCAGCACGAACAGCAGGCGTCGGCGTCGGGTCGGATTCATCGGTTCAACTCCAGCGCCGGCCCGGACGGCTTGCGTTCGCGGGCGGCGCGCAGGCGCGCGGCGCGCAGTTCGCGCCGGATCTGCAGGCGCGGGGCCAGGAAGTCCCACAGCAGCACCAGCGCGAACACCGCGTAGGCGCCGATCACGTAGGGCAGGTAGCTCACGCGTTCTCCTCCACCAGCTTGTCCTCCGCCAGCTTGCGCACCCAGTCCTTGCCGGACTCGCGGTGCAGGTTGTCGGCGCGCGCGCGCGCCAGCAGCGAGCCGGCGAACCAGAACTTGGTGCCGATCAGCATCCACCACAGCGGCGCCATCATGCTCGCGTCCATGCTCGACTGGCCGAACACGCGGATGGTCTGGCCCTGGTGCAGCGAATCCCACCACTGCACCGAATAGCGGATCACCGGCAGCAGGGCCACGCCCACGATCGCCAGCAGGCCGGCCGCGCGCGCCGAGGCGCGGCGGTCGTCGCCGGCGTGGTACAGGCCGATCACGCCCAGGTACAGGAACAGCAGGATCAGCTCGGTGGTCAGGCGCGGGTCCCAGTCCCACCAGGTGCCCCACATCGGCTTGCCCCAGATCGAGCCGGTGGCCAGGGTGATCACGGTGAAGGCCGCGCCGATCGGCGCGCTGGCCATGGCCAGGATCTCGCACAGCTTGATCCGCCAGACCAGGGCGATGGTCGCGTACACCGCCATCAGCCCGAACACGAACATGCTCATCCATGCCGCCGGCACGTGGATGTAGAGGATCCGGAAGCTGTCGCCCTGCTGGTAGTCGGCCGGTACCGAGAACAGCGCCTGCCAGGTGCCCACGCCCATCAGCAGCAGCGCGGCCAGCCAGCACCACGGCGCCCAGCGCGCCGCGAAGCGGTCGAAGTAGGGGGGCGAACCGAGTTGGTGAAACCAGCGAATCAGCGGATTCATGGGCGCATCAGTCGTTCGGCGGGGGCGTGCCGGCGCCGACTCTGGCGTGGTCCCGGTGCGATGCCCTGGCAAGGCGTCATCTTAGCGGAAAACCGGCGCGCGCAGCGCCGCCCGGAAACACGAAACCGCCGGGAAAACGGCCTCGGCCGCGCTCCCTGGCGGTTTCGTTCCCGCCGTCCTGCCCTCGCGGGCCCGACGAGGCGGGGGCTCTCACTTGACGGTGAGCGTGCCCTTCATCAGCGCGGCATGGCCCGGGAACGAGCAGAAGAACGAATACGGGCCGGCGCCGAGCTTGGCGACCGGGATCTTGACCGAGGTCGTCTCGCCGCCGCCGATGACCTTGCTGTGGGCGATGACGCGGGCATCGTCGGGCTTGATGTAGTCGTTGGGCAGGCCGGCTTTGACGCCATCGGAATTGACCCCGGACATGTCCGAGGTTGCGGAAACCACGACGTTGTGGCCCATCACGTTGCGCGCCATCTTGCCGGTGTGCTTGAGGTTGATGGTGAAGTCCTTGCAGCTCTTGGGCACCTCGATGGCGCTCTTGTTGAACTTCATCGCGTCGTTGCCTTCCAGGTCGACCGAGCAGTCGGCGGCATGGGCGGCTACCGGCGCGGCCAGCACCAGGGCGGCGGTCACGATCAGCTTGCGGATCATTGCGAGACTCCTTTGGAGTGCCATGGGGTGAAGTGGTCTGTAGGCGATTCTAGGCCTCCGGGTCGCCGGTTGCCTTGATCGATGTCAAACGGAGGGTGCCGGTCGCAGCATGCGGCAAGCGGCCGTTCAGCCGGGCGGTTCGGCCCGGCGGCCCGTCATCCAGGCGGAAGCGCGGAAAGCCACGCCGCCAGCGCCTGGATGCTCTCCTCGTCCAGGCGGTTGCCGACATGGGCCATCACCAGGTCGTTGCTGGTGGCATGGCGCTGCTGCTGGCGGAACGCGTCCAGGCGCGTCTGCAGGTAGTCGCGGTGCTGGTGGCGCAGCGAGGGGAATGCGGCGAACGGCATGCGCCCGCCGCCATGGGGCCGGGTGGCCGCGGCGTAGCCGCGCACGTCGGCGCCGTGGCAGCCCTGGCAGGGCGGGATGCCCTTGGCCGGATCACCGCTGCGGTAGAGCTGCTCGCCGCGCGCCAGCACCGCCGGTGCGGCCGGTTCTGAGACCACCGGCTCGGCGTCGGGATCGGCGTCCATCGCCCGCTGCGCGGCCACCGGGTCGAGGCTGGCATAGAACGCCGCCAGGTCGCGCATGTCCGTGTCGCTCAGCGACAAGGCCGGCGGGGTCATCGGCGATTCGGGGAAGTGGCCTTGCTTGAACGCAACCAGCCGCCAGTACAGGTAGTCGATGTGCTGGCCCGGCAGGTTGGGGAACAGCGACACCACGGCGATGCCGTGGGTGCCGTGGCAGGCGCTGCACAGCTCCGCCTTCTGCTTGCCGGCCACCGGATCGCCCCGGACCGGGGTCACCTGGCGCAAATCGATCAGCGACGGCAGCGCCGCCTCCCCGGAGGTGGCCTCCTCGGACTGGGCGAAGGCCATCGCGCTGGCGACGACGGCCATGGCCGCGGCCAGGATTGTCCATACCGGTTTCATGGCGTGACCTCGCTGCGGCTTCATAGCTTGACTTCCATCATCAGGCCGACCAGGCCGGCGTCGTAGCTGCGCGGGCCGCCGTCGGTGTAGATCAGGTTGCCGTAGGTGCGATCGTTGTCGAAGTTGGCGTAGTGCCAGTCGAACACGGTGCCGCGCTCCCAGGTGCCGAACAGGCGCATGGCCACGCGCTGGTTGACCGGCACCAGGACCGACGCGCTCAGCGAATTGATCCTGTAGGTCATCTCCGGCAGATCGCCGATCAGGCCGGCGTTGGCGCCGGTGCCGACGCTGGCACTCTCGGCGACCCAGCCGGTGAGGCCGCGGGCGTCGATGTAGCTCCAGTCCAGGTTGAGGGTGGCACGCCCCACCCCCTGCTGCAGGTTGAGGCCGGCATTGTTGTTCACCTGGCGGTCGCTCATCCACCAGCGATAGCCGTCGGGATAGGCGGCGTTGCCGCCCTGCGCCGGCGGTTTGCCGCCCAGGTTCGGGTCGCGGCCGGTATTGACGTCGTTGGTGTTGGAAATGCGAAGCTTGGACCTGTCGTAGCCGAACCAGGCGCTGACCGTGCTGGACGAGGAAGGCTGCCATTCCCAGTTCAGGGTGGCGGCCATGGTGTCGTAGCCCTGGCGCCCGATCCGGGTGTCGTAGTCGTTGCGGTCGGCGCGGACCGAAGCGTAGACCGTCATTTCCGGCGCGACGACGATCGTGCCCATCAGGTCGATCTTCTGCTGGTCGCGTCCACCCACGTCGTACTTGCGCATGTCCGCGACGGTGTGCGGCGCCAGGCCGTTGCCGGGCACCACGAAGCCGGGCAGGTTGTGCGAATAGGTGAATTCGTACGGATCGGACTCGTACTCGTCCACGCCCCGGCGTTGCAGGAACACGTAGTTGGCCCGGAACGTGAACCACTCCGAGGGCTTGTTGTTCCAGGTCAGCTTGAAGTTGTGGTCGCGGGTGGCCTCGTATTCGCGATGGGTACGGTCGACCTGGGTGAAAGTGTAGGTCGCGCCCAGGGTGTTGGCGCGGCTCGGGCGCCAGTCGAAGCCGGTGGCGACTTCCTTGGTTTCCTTGTCCAGCGGCAGGTTGCGCACGCGCACCATGTTGGAGCCGCCGGTGACCCAGACCGTGTTCGGGAACGCGCCATTCTCGCCGATGTAGCCATATTGGTTGGTCAGCGGGTTGTAGGCGAAGTAGGTGCCCCTGTAGTCCTCGCGCAGGTAGTTGAACGTGCTGCGCCAGGTGAGGGTGTCGGCCGGCCGCAGGGTCAGCCGCCCGCCCAGGCGCTGGTTGTCGATGCGCATGTCCGCGCTGCTGCGCGACAGGGCGTTGAGGTTGTTCCAGTTGTTGCAGCTGACGGTGGCGTTGAGCATGCCGCTGCACTGGGACAGGCCCGGCACCAGCTGGTCGTCCTGGGTCATGGTGGTGAGCGCGGCGGTCAGCGAGAATTCGCCGCTCCACGAGGCAGCCAGCTTGCGGGTGAAGGTGGCGCCGAGCCGGTGATAGTCGTTCTCCGGCTCGTAGGAAAACAGGCCCACCGGGTTGTTGTTGGTGGTGTTGTACGGCATTTCGTAGGTGTAGTGGCTCATGCCGTTGCGGAAGAACGAGCCGGCGTAGGTGAACTCGGTCCGCCACTGCCTGCCGACGTAGCGCATGCCGGCGTTGAAGTTGGTCGTGTTGTCGTCGATCGGGCGCAACGATTCGACCAGGCGCCCGAACGAGAACGGCCCGCCGAACGGGCGCGAGCCCTCGCGCTGCTCGTGGCTGGCGTTGAAGAACGCCGTCCACTGCGGGTTGATGAAGTAGTTGAGGCCCAGGCCCTGCTTGTCGCGAACCACCCGTACCGAGGTCTTCGGGTTGGACGCCATGAACGCGTCCACCTGGGCGGCGGTGGTGGCGCCCTTGGTCAGGCCGGGCTTGAGCACCAGGTGCTGTTCGCCCAGGTTCTGCCACAGCGATTGCGCGGTGCTGCTGAGCACGTTGGGCTGGCTGCGGGCGAAGAACTGCAGGCGGTACTTGCCGGCGCGGCCGAGCAGCCCGCGGTAGTACTGGTTGTCGCCGTTGAGGCGGCTGCCCTGGAAGTCGAAGTAGCTGCCGTCGCGCGGGCGCTGCAGGCTGAAGTTGGCGTTGAGCAGCACGCCGTCGCGGTAGTCGTTGAAGCGGCGCCAGACGGCATTGTCGTCGTCGCCGTTGAGGGCCATGTAGCCCAGGCCCAGGTGGCCCTGGTAGAGCCAGTCGCCGCCGCCCGTGGGCTTGTAGTCCGGACGCTCTGGGATGCAGCCGTACAGGAAGCCGGTCGGGGTGCGCTTGCGTTCGCCATACAGCCAGCTGGCGCCTTCCCGGTCGCAGTCGAAGGCGGCCATGCCACCGGTCGGATCCAGCTTGTTGCCGAAATGCAGGTCGACGCCGAGGCCGCTGTCCTGGGCGTGCGCGCCGCAGGCGGCGACGGCCAGCGCCAGCAGGCTCCAGCGATGACGGGTGAGGCCATTGCGCATGTCCATGCTCCCCTTACCGTGGTTCGGCTTACTGATGCAATCTGGCGCCGGATGGGTTGTTGGACCCGTGGACCTGCGCGTGGCAGTTGATGCAGCCACGGCTCATGGCCTTCCAGTCCGGGTTGGTGCCGGTGCCGATGTTGGCGCTGGTCATCAGGTCGTTGGGATGGTTCAGGTGGGTGTGGCACTGCTGGCACAGCATCGGGATCGGTGCCACCAGCAGCGCGTGCTGGTTGGAACCGTGCGGCGTGTGGCAGTTCACGCAGTTGTCGCGCACCGGAGCGTGTTCGAACAGGAACGGGCCGCGCTTCTCGGCGTGGCACTGGTAGCAGGTCTCGTTGACCGTGTCGGTCTTGAGCAGCACCGCGTTGAGGGTGCCGTGCGGGTTGTGGCAGTCGGCACAGCTCAGCTGGCCCTCGGGCAGCGGCATGTGCGAACGGCGGTTGAACTGCTGGCGGATGTCCTTGTGGCAGGTGGCGCAGGTCTCGCTGATCGACTGCCGGGCGGTCAGGCCTTCCATGGAGAATTTGGCCATGGGGTTGTGGCAGTCGCTGCAGGACAGGTCGCCGCGCTCATGGATCGAGCCGGCCCAGTGGTCGCGCGGGCCGCCGGAATGGCAACCCAGGCAGGCGCCGGTCTGGGCGGTGACGGGACTGCCGCCATTGCGGGTGAAGGCGATGATCGCGCCGGGCACCGAGGGATCCTGGGCGTGCCTGGAGCCGGGGCCGTGGCAGGCTTCGCAGGTGGGTGTGTCCGGATTGGCCGCGAACGCGGCGTCCATGCCCAGGGCATGGGTGGTATGGGCGAAGTTCTGGGTTTCCTTGGCGTGGCAGGCGGTGCAGACCTGCTGGCCGACCGGCTTGGCCTCGGGACTGAGCGGGTTGGCGGGGACCGAGGCGTGGGAGAATCCGGGAGCGCCCAGCGACGCATGCATCGAAGACGGCTGCTCGGCACCGAAATGGGTCGAGGGGAGTTTGCTCGCGTCGAAGGCGGCGGGAGCGGCGGGTGCCTCGGGTTCGGCCATCTGCGCCGAGACCGGCCCGAACCACTGCACGGCCGCGAACGCGAATGCGGCCAATACGGCTGTCGCCCCCAGCAGTTTCTTCATGTCCCCCGCCCCTTGGCTGACCTGATGTTGGCTCGCGGCGTTGCGTAACGGCCGTTACACGAGCCGGAATGTGAACGTGCGTTCAGGCAATGTCAAGCTGCTGTGCGGAAAAGGTCGCCGCCGGCGGCGCAGGCCGCGGATCAGCCCGGTGGCCGCTTCGCCGGAAGCATGCCGCGCACGAAGATGGCCAGGGCCGCGCGGGTGTCGGCCTTGATCCATTCGAGGTCGGAGGCATCGAGGATGCCCGCGGTGGAGCCGATGATGGCGTGGCCGAACACCATCATGTAGAAGCGGTTGGCCACCACGATCGGCGATTCCAGTTCCAGGCGGCCGGCCGTCTTCTCGCGGGTGAAGTAGTCGGCCAGCCGGCGGTGCGGCGGGGCCACGCCATGCTCGAAGTACCAGTCGCGCAGGTCCGGGAAGCTCATGCCCTCGGCGACGATGATCCGGTGGGTGACGATGTGCCGTGGGCTGAGGATCTCCTCCAGCATGCCGTCGGCGGCGACGGGCAGGGCCTGTTCGGGCGGCAGCGGCGAGTCGTGCAGCGTCTGCAGGCTTTCGGCGAAACCGCCGATGCAGCGCTCCATGATCGCGTGGGCCAGGCCCTTCTTGCTGCCGTAGGCCTGGTACAGCGTGGCCAGCGAACCGCCCGAGCGGGTGACGATATCGACCAGGCGGGCGTTGCGGTAGCCTTTCTCCAGGAACACCTCGATCGCCGCCTGCAGGAACTTCTCGACCCGGCTGTCGGGGTCGGGAGCGGTCGGCGGGATCGGCGTGCCGGGTCCGGCCTGGCCGGCGCCTGGCGGGAAGAATGTCGTCGGGGATCGTCGGTTTGGCATGCTCAGCTCAGCGCGATCCGGATGGCCGCGGCGATGGTCAGCGGCGCCAGCACCACCGCCACCGCCAGGCCCGCGCCGAGCAGCAGCAGCGCGCCGGTGGCGTCCAGCCCCTGCGCACTGGCGGCGACGCTGCCGGCGCCGAACACCAGCACCGGCACGTACAACGGCAGGGCCAGCAGCGCCACCAGGATCCCGGAGCGGCGCATGCCCACGGTCAACGCCGCGACCACCGCGCCGAGCAGGCTCAGCAGCGGCGTGCCCAAGGCCAGCGACCCCAGCAACACGGGCAGTTGTTCGGGTGGCAAGTGCAGCAGTTCGCCCAGGAACGGCACCGCCACGATCAGCGGCACCGCGGTGGTGGTCCAGTGGGTGAACACCCGCACCGCCACCAGCCAGGCCAGCGGCACCGGGGCCAGCAGCCACTGCTCCAGCGAACCGTCCTCGGCGTCGCCGCGGAACAGGGTGTCCAGCGACAGCAGCCCGGCCAGCAGCACCGCCACCCAGAGCACCGCCGCGGCCACTTGCGAGAGCGCCTGCGGTCCGCCGCCCACGCCCAGCGCGAACAGCACCACCACCAGCACCGCGAACAGTGCCGGCTGCAGCGAATCGCCGCGGCGGCGCCACAGCAGGCGCAGGTCGCGCGCGACGAGGGCGGTGGCCGAGGACACCAGGCCCGGCTCGATGTTCTGCCGGCTCTTCATGCGGCCGCGTCCCCGTCCAGGGGGGCGCCGTGCTCGCCCAGCCGCAGCATGCGCGTGCGCACCGGAGGCGCGGCGTAGGCGCCGTGGGTGGTGACCAGCGCGGCGCCGCCATCGCGCAGGTGCGCGGAGATCATCCGGTTGACCAGGGTGATGCCTTCCAGGTCCAGGTTGGCGTAGGGCTCGTCCAGCAGCCACAGTGGCGCCGGCGCCAGCCACATCCGGGCCAGGGTCACCCGCTTCTTCTGCCCGGCCGAGAGCTGGCGCGCGGGAGCGTCCTCGTAGCCGGCCATGCCGACGATGGCCAGCGCGTCGCCCGGCAGCTGGCGCCGACGGCGGCCATGCAGGCCGCACAGGAACTCCAGGTTCTCCAGCACCGACAGGTCGCCCTTGAGCGCCGGCAGGTGGCCGAGGTAGGCGATGGCATGGGCGCGCAGCGCCGGGGCGGTGGGGCGGCCGTCGATTTCCACGCGACCTGCATCGGCGCGCAGCAGTCCTGCCAGCACCCGCAGCAGGGTGGTCTTGCCGGAGCCGTTTCCGCCCTGGACCAGCAGCGCCTCGCCGGCATCCACCGCGAAGTCGAGCGGGCCGAACACCGGCACCTCGTTGCGGGCGAACGCCAAGCCGTGGGCGGCCAGCAGCGGGGAAGGGGGGGCGTCGTTCATCGGCGTGCATTGTAGCGGTCGTGGTGCGGTGCCGGTCGCCGCCTTTGCGTACACTCGGCGTTCCCCACGATCCCCCGCCGGAACCGCGATGCCGCACGCCCCGCAGACCAAGCTGCCCAAGGTGGGCACCACCATCTTCAGCGTGATGTCGCAACTGGCCGCCGAGCATGGCGCGGTGAACCTGGGCCAGGGCTTCCCGGATTTCCCGGTGCCGCCGCGGCTGGTCGAGGCACTGGAGGCGGCCATGCGCGCCGGCCACAACCAGTACGCGCCAATGACCGGGGTGCCGGCGCTGCGCCAGGCCATCGCCGCCAAGGCCCTGCGCTGCTATGGCGCGACGGTCGATCCGGACACCGAGGTCACCGTGACCAGCGGTGCCACCGAGGCGATCTTCGACGCGATCCACAGTGTGGTGCGCCCGGGCGACGACGTGGTCGTGCTCGACCCGGCCTACGATTGCTACGAGCCGGCGATCGACCTGGCCGGCGCGCGCGCGGTGCACGTGCCGCTGCAGCCGGACACCTTCGCCGTGGACTGGGACCGGGTGCGCGCGGCGGTGACACCGCGCACGCGGATGATCATGGTCAACAGCCCGCACAACCCGTCCGGGGCGATGTTCACGGCCGACGACATGCGCGCCCTGGCCGACCTGCTGCACGGCACCGGCATCTACCTGGTCTCCGACGAGGTGTACGAGCACATCGTGTTCGACGGCCGCCGCCACGAGTCGGCGCTGCGCTGGCCGCAACTGCGCGAGCGCGCCTTCGTGATTTCGAGTTTTGGCAAGACCTACCACTGCACCGGCTGGAAGGTGGGTTATGCCATCGCCCCGCCGGCGCTGAGCGCCGAGTTCCGCAAGGTCCACCAGTACAACGTGTTCTGCACCTTCGCGCCGGCGCAGCACGCCTTCGCCGCGATGATCCGCGAGGAGCCCGATCACGACGAGCAGCTCGGCGCTTTCTACCAGGCCAAGCGCGACCGTTTCCGCGAGCAGCTGCTGACCACCCGGCTCACGCCGCTGCCGGTACCGGGCGGCTACTTCCAGCTGGTGGACTACTCGGCGGTCAGCGACCTGCCGGACCTGGAGTTCGCGCATTGGCTGACGGTGGAGAAGGGCGTGGCCGCGATCCCGCTGTCGCCGTTCTACCAGAATCCGCCCCCTGGCCAACGCCTGGTCCGGCTGTGCTTCGCCAAGAACGAGGCGACCCTGGATGCGGCGGTCGAACGCCTGCGCAGGCTGTGAGGGACGCCGCCATGAACGACCTCCGCGTTTCCCTGGTCCAAGGTGACACCCGCTGGCACGACCCTGCCGCCAACCGCGACCACTACGCCGCACTGGTCGCGCCGCTGGCCGGTGCCACCGACCTGGTGATCCTGCCGGAGACGTTCACCAGCGGCTTCTCCAACGACGCCATCGGCCAGGCCGAGGGCATGGACGGGCCGACCGTGGCCTGGATCCGCGAACGCGCGCGCGCGCTGGACGCGGCGGTGACCGGTAGCGTGCAGTTGCGCGTCGATGTCGGCGACGGCGCCACCAGAGTATGCAACCGCCTGCTGTGGGCCACGCCCGATGGCGGATTGGCCCATTACGACAAGCGCCACCTGTTCCGCTACGCCGGCGAGCACCAGCGCTACGCCGCCGGGCGCGAGCGGCTGTGCGTGGAATGGAAGGGCTGGCGGATCAACCCGCAGGTCTGCTACGACCTGCGCTTCCCGGTGTTCTGCCGCAACCGCCACGACGTGGAGCGCCCCGGGCAACTCGATTTCGACCTGCAGATCTTCGTGGCGAACTGGCCTTCTGCGCGTGCGCATGCATGGAGGACCCTGCTGCGCGCGCGGGCGATCGAGAACCTGTGCTACGTGGCGGCGGTCAACCGGGTCGGCACCGACGGCAACGGACTGGCCTACGACGGCGACAGCGCGGCGATCGACTTCCTCGGCCAGGCGCAGGTGCAAGCCCACGGCCGCGAACAGGTGCTGACCACCGCGCTGTCAGCTATCGCGCTGGCTGCCCACCGCGAACGCTTCCCCGCGATGCTCGACGCCGACGCTTTCGATCTGCGCTGAGATCTCAGCGCACGCCGCGGCGGTGGAAGTACACCTGCTCGGCCGCCCAGCGCAGCGGCGCCGAGTGCAGCAGCAGGTCGAACGGCCAGTCCATCTGCAGATGGTCGAAGGCCCAGCGCAGCACCCGCTTGGTGCGGAAGCGCGGTGCCGCGGCCTCGGCGATCCGCTCGGGAGAGGGGCCTTGTCCGCGTGCATGCGCGGCGGCGGCCTCGCCGATCGCCCAACCGTGCGCCCAGGCCGAATGGATGCCGCCGGCGGTGACCGGCGAGACGATCCCGGCCGCATCGCCGGTGAGGATCGCTCCATCGCGCGCCAGCGGCGATACCGGGCCGCCGCAAGGGATCAGGCCCGCGCGCACCGCATCGGGTTTGCGTCCCGCAGGCAGCCCGACCCGCTCGGCGATGCGGGCGAGGAAGCCCTCGATGTCGGGCAGGCGCGCGCGTGCAGCGTCATGGCGCAGTGCCAGCCCGGCCTGCACGCCCCCCGGGTTCTGCGCGACCCAGCCGATGTAGCCGGGCGCATAGCGGCGACTGACGAAGCAGTGCAGGGCATCCGGCTCGGGCAATTGCAGGCCGGCGTACTCGTGTTCGACGCCGTAGAGGAAATCGCGCACCCGGCCCAGCCCGGCGCGTTCGGCCACCCGCGAGCGCGCGCCATCGGCGCCGACCAGCCAGCGGGCCCTGCCCACGCCCGCCACCCGCCAGCCGCCGTGGCCGTCGCGTTCGGCGCCGGTGAATGACGTGCCCAGGCGCAGCTCGGCGCCATGCGCGGGCACCTGGCCGGCCAGCCAGCGCATCAGTTCCGGGGTATCGGTGGTGAGGAAGTAGTAGCCTGGCGCGGCCAGGGCGATATCGCGCAGCGATGGCGAATACAGCCGCACCCGCTCGACCCTGCGCACGCAATGCGAAGGGGCCTGGCCGAGCAGGGTCTGCTCGGCGGCTTCGCGCACCACGATCCCGGTAGTGTGCAGGCGTTCGCCGGGATCGCGCTTGCGTTCGAGCACGCATACCCGCAGTCCGGCCGAGGCGGCGGCGATGGCGCAGGCCGCGCCGCCGAAGCTGGCACCGACGACCAGCAGGTCGTAGTCCAGCGCCTGCGGGGAATTTCCGCTCACGCAACGTCAGCCGGCGCGGGGATGCGGACGATCAACCGTTGCCGCGCGGACCGCCACCGCCACGATTGCCGCCGCCGCGTGGCGCACCGCCGGGTCGTCCGCCCGGCCGGCCGCCGGGACGCCCGCCCGGCGCATTTCCGCCACCGGGACGATTGCCTCCGGGGCGTGCCTGGTTGTTGCCGCGCGGGCCGCGGTTGCGATCCTGCGCGCCATGGCCATGACCATGGCCACCTGGCGTGGCATGGTCGGAGGGGAAGTGCGGCGCATTGCCCGGATGCCCGTAGGGGCGCGGTGCCTTGCGCTGCGCGCCCTGGCCTTGTCCACCGCCTGCATGGCTGCTACCCGCATAGCCACCACCGGCATGACTACCGCCTGCATAGCCACCGCCCCCCGGCTTGCCAGCGGGTTTGCCCCCCGGCTTGCCGTAACGCGGCTTGCCGCCCGGGCCGGCGTTGCGATGCCCGCTCGGGCCGGTGTCCACGCCTTCGGGCACGTACCAGGTGCGGAACGCGGCCGGGTTGCCGTCCGGCAGCGGCTTGGGGCCCTTCTGCTTGCGCTGCTTGAACGGCTTTTGCGACTGCTTGGCCGCCATCTCGCCGCTCACCGTCAAACCGCCATGCGGCTTCTTGTTGCCGCGACCGCCACGACGATCCTCGCGCACATGATCGAAGCGGCGCAGTTCGCGACCTTCGTCGGCGGTGTTGTGGCCGTTGACGTAGGCCTGACCGGCACCGCCCTCGCGGCCCACGTGCACGGTGGACTTGGCGGCGCGGCGCTGGCCGATCACCGGCTGCAGGGTCAGGGTCGATTCGGCGCCGTCTTCCAGCTTCAGCGCCTTGCGCAGCGCCTCGACCTGTTCGGCCGGCAGTTCCTGCGAATGGCCGCGCAGCAGTTCGCGCGGCAGGCTCACCTCGCCGTAGCGGGTGCGCTTGAGCCGGCTGACCTGGCAACCCTGCGATTCCCACAGGCGCCGCACTTCGCGGTTGCGGCCTTCCTTGACCACCACGCGGAACCAGTCGTGGCGACTTTCGGCGGGCATGCTGGCGCCGCCGATGCGCTCGATCACGTCGAACTTCGCCGGGCCGTCCTCCAGGGCCACGCCGCGGGCGAGGCGGTCGACCAGGTTGTCGGGCACGTTCTCCTGGCCTTCCGGCGCGCGCACCCGCACCACGTACTCGCGCTCGACCTCGTGCGAGGGATGCATCATCGCGTTGGCGATCTCGCCGTCGGTGGTCAGCAGCAGCAGGCCGGTGGTGTTGATGTCCAGGCGCCCGACCGCGATCCAGCGCGCGCCCTTGAGCCGCGGCAGGGATTCGAAGATGGTCGGGCGACCCTCGGGGTCTTCGCGGGTGGTGACCTCGCCCTCGGGCTTGTTGTAGATCAGCACCCGCGCCGGTTCGGTCAGGGCCGACGCGACGAAGGCCTTCCCGTCCAGTTCGACCCGGTCGCCGCTGCGCAGGCTCTGGCCGACCTGGGCGGTCTCGCCGTTGACCTTGACCAGGCCGTCGGCGATGCGCTGCTCCAGCGCGCGGCGCGAGCCGAGCCCGGCCTGGGCCAGGACCTTGTGCAGGCGTTCCTCGATCTTCGGCGCGGCGGCGGCGGGATCTTCGCCGCGCTTGAGCGAGAGCTTGCCGAGGGGCTTGCGGGGGGCGGAATCGTTCATCAATTGGGGCTCCGGCCGGTGGGGTCTTCGCCGGCCTGGGTTTCGGGGATGTCGGAGGCAACCGGAGCGTCATCGTCTTCGGTTGCGATGGATGCGGTGCCGTCGGCCGACGCGTCGGCGTTGGTCGCGGTGTCGTCGTCGGTGTCCTGGCCTGCGCCGGCATCGTCGGTAGTGCGATCGCCGTCGTCGGCCTGCGCCTGGTCGTCGGCCGCGCCGTCGCCTTCGGCTGCGGCGATCCCGGCCGGCGCCGGCGCCAGGTCCGGATCCAGCGCCAATTGCGGTTCCAGCTCGCCGATGTCCTTCAGTTCCGACAGTGGCGGCAGTTCGTCCAGGCGCCTGAGTCCGAAGTAGTCGAGGAAGGATTTGGTGGTGCCGTACAGGGCCGGCTTGCCGGGCACGTCGCGGTGGCCGATCACGCGGATCCACTCGCGCTCTTCCAGGGCCTGGATGATGTTGGTGCTCACCGCCACGCCGCGCACCTGCTCGATCTCGCCGCGGGTGATCGGCTGGCGGTAGGCGATCAGGGCCAGGGTCTCGAGGGTGGCGCGGGTGTACCGGGTCTTGCGTTCGGTCCACAGCCGCGCGACCCACCCGTGCACCTCGGCCTTGACCTGGTAGCGAAAGCCGGAGGCGACCTCGACCAGTTCCACGCCGCGCTCGGCGCAGGCCTGCGCCAGTTGCTCCAGCGCGGTCTCCACGCTGCCGGCCGGCGCCGGGGCGTCCTCGGGGAACAATGCGTGCAGCTGTGCCAGCGTCAGCGGCTGGTTGGCCGCCAGCAGCGCGGCCTCGACGATGCGGTTGATCAGCGCCTGGTCCATGGATCGGTCGGGATTCCGGTTCGAAAGGTGTGGCGGTCGCGGCCGGGCGTCAGCCCGCGGCCGGTTCGTCGGGGTTGACGTGGGCGGCATCGCCGTCGTCGAACTCGCTGTGGAACTGCAGCGGCTCGTTGGTGTTGCCGATCGCCAGCGAGCGCACGTAGATCGGCGCCAGCGGTGCGTCCTGGACGATGTCCAGCAGCTGCTCCTTGGCCAGTTCCAGCAGCGACAGGAAGGTGACCAGCACGCCGAGCTTGCCTTCCTCGACCGCGAACAGGGTCTCGAAGCGGTGGAACTGGCCGTCCTCCAGCCGCTGCAGCACGTCGGACATGCGCTGGCGCACGCTCAGCGCCTCGCGCTTGATGTGGTGGCCGCTGAACAGTTCGGCGCGCTTGAGCACGTCGTGCAGGGCCAGCAGCATCTCGCGCAGGTCCACCGGCGGCGGCAGCCGGACCACGGCGCGGTCGGGCACGAAGGCCTGCACCGGGGTGGTGTCGCGGTCCTGGCGGGGCAGGGCGTCGATGTCCTCGGCGGCCTGCTTGAAGCGCTCGTACTCCTGCAGGCGGCGCACCAGCTCGGCGCGCGGGTCGGCCTCGTCGCCGTCCTCGCTGATCGGGCGCGGCAGCAGCATCCGCGACTTGATCTCGGCCAGGATCGCGGCCATCACCAGGTATTCGGCCGCCAGCTCGAACCGCAGGTCCTGCATCGCGGTGATGTAGTCCACGTACTGGCGGGTGATCTCGGCGACCGGGATGTCGAGGATGTCCAGATTCTGGCGGCGGATCAGGTACAGCAGCAGGTCCAGCGGGCCTTCGAAGGCGTCGAGGATGACTTCCAGCGCGTCGGGCGGGATGTACAGGTCCTGCGGGATCTGCAGCAGCGGCTGTCCATGCACCACCGCCAGCGGCATTTCCTGCTGCTGCGGGGCCAGGGGCGGCTGCATTGTCGGGATCGCGCCTTGCGCGGGTTCGGAACTCATCTAGTAAGCCATGAATTGCGGGCACCACCACGGTGGGGGCCGCGTGCCTCGGTTGACGGCCTGAGCGGGCGTCGCCATGCGACCGCATCCCCACCCATCGCGCAGGCGACGCAGGCCACGGCGGCGTAGCAGACGGCGGGGAAGGTCGTCGGACCCGGGCGGAGGGGGCAGCGAATCGGTCGACGGGACGGGTGGCGAATGGGCCAGGTCCGGGCGGGCCGCTACTTCCGACCGTGCAGTGCGAGCAAGGGTAAGTGCTGGCGCGGCCGCTGTCCAGCGGCGCCCCGGCTGCCGTCCGGCCCGGCCAAGCCAAGCCAGGCCGGGCCGCGTGGTTTCGGCACTGCGTCATGCAGGGATGCGTGGAAACGTTTACATTCGTTGTCCGATGCCACGCCGCGAGACCGACATGGTCAGGACGCTCCGCCGCACCCGCTGTTTCGCTGTGCTGCTGGTGACGGCGCTGTCCGCGCCGGTGGCCGGCGCGGCCCTGCCTACGGGGACGCCGCCGCATGCCGGGCACGCTGCGGAGCGAGCCTTCATCGACGCGCTGCTGGCCAGGATGACCCTGGAGGAGAAGCTGGGCCAGCTGAACCAGCCGCGCGGCCTCGGCAACGACACCGGCCCGGCGGCGCAGGCCGCCAGCGAGGCCCAGATCGGCGGCGGCGAAGTGGGCTCGATCCTGGGGGTGGACGGGGCCAGGCGCACCTGCGAACTGCAGCGGGTGGCGGTGCAGCGTTCGCGGCTCGGCATCCCGCTGCTGTTCGCTTCCGACGTGATCCACGGCTACCGCACGGTATTCCCGGTGCCGCTGGGAGAGGCCGCCAGCTTCGATCCGGACGAGGTCGCCGTGGCGGCCCGGCATGCGGCGGTGGAGGCCACCGCGCATGGCATCCATTGGACCTATGCGCCGATGGTCGACATCGCGCGCGACCCGCGCTGGGGGCGGGTGGTCGAGGGGTCCGGCGAGGATCCCTACCTGGGCGCGGCGATGGCGGCGGCACGGGTGCGCGGCTTCCAGGGCGACGATGCGTCGTCCGCGCCGGGATCGCACCTTGCCGCGCCCGATACCCTGCTGGCCACGGCCAAGCACTTCGTCGGTTATGGCCTGGCCGAAGGCGGTCGCGACTACGCCGGCGCGGACCTGTCCGAGCGCAGCCTGCGCGAGGTCCAGCTGCCGCCGTTCAAGGCGGCGGTCGCGGCCGGGGCGCAATCGGTGATGGCGGCCTTCAACGAGGTGTCCGGGATCCCGATGCACGCCAACCGCGGGCTGCTGGAAGGCGTGCTGCGCGGCGAGTGGGGCTGGGACGGGGTGCTGGTCAGCGACTACAACGGCGTGCAGGAACTGATGGCGCACGGAGTGGCGGCCACACGCGAGGACGCCGGCAGGCTGGCGCTGCGCGCGGGCGTGGACGTGGACATGGTCAGCCGCATCTACCTCAGCGACCTGCCCGCGGCGGTGCGCGCGGGGCGGGTGCCGATGGCACAGGTGGATGCGGCGGTGCGTCGCGTGCTGGCCGCGAAGCTGCGGCTTGGCCTGTTCGACGACCCCTATCGCTACTGCAGCGATCCCGCCAGGCAGGAGGCGCTCACCCTCACCGCGGAAAGCCGGGCCGCGGCGCGCCGGATGGCGCAGAAGTCCTTCGTGCTGCTGCAGAACGACGGCGCCGTGCTGCCACTGTCCAGGTCGTTGCGCACGCTGGCGGTGATCGGCCCGCTGGCCGACCATCGGCGGGCGATGCTGGGCAACTGGGCGGTTGCCGCCCGGGAAGAAGATGCGGTCACTCCGCTGGAAGGGCTGCGCGCTGCCCTGGGCATGGATACGCGCTTGCTGGTGGCTCAGGGCGCCGCCATCGACGGCGACGACACTTCCGGTTTCGACCAGGCCGTTGCCGCGGCGCGCCAGGCCGACGCAGTGGTGATGTTCCTGGGCGAGCATCCGGACATGAGCGCCGAGGCCAACAACCGCAGTTCGCTGGGCTTGCCCGGCGTGCAGCAGCAATTGGCGCTTGCGGTGGCCGCGACCGGGAAGCCGGTGGTGGTGGTGTTGCTGAACGGTCGCCCGCTCACGATCGCCCCGTTGCAAGGGAAGGTGCCGGCGATACTGGAGGCCTGGTTCCCTGGGGTGGAGGGCGGCAACGCGATCGCCGACGTGCTGTTCGGCGCGGCCGATCCATCGGGCAAGCTGCCGGTGACTTTCCCGCGCAACGTCGGCCAGGTGCCGATTTACTACGCGCACAAGAACACCGGGCGCCCGCCGAGCGAGACCGAGAAGTACACCAGCAAGTACCTGGACGTGGCCTGGACCCCCCTGTACGTCTTCGGCCATGGCCTGGGCTACACCACGTACCGCTACGATCCGCCCCGGGTATCGCGGCCGAAGCTCGCGCTGGACGACCTGGCCCAGCAGGTCGACGTACGGGTGACCAATACCGGCAAGCGCGCGGGAGTGGAAGTGGTGCAGTTGTACCTGCGCGACGATGTCGCCAGCGTCACCCGACCGGTACGGCAGTTGCGCGGTTTCCGGCGGGTGCCGCTGCAGCCCGGGGAATCGCGCATCGTCAGCTTCACGCTGGGATTCGACGACCTCGCGATGTACGACGAGCAGATGCACCAGGTCGTGGAGCCGGGCACCTTCACCGTGTTCGTGGGCGGAAGCTCCAGCGCCGAGCAGTCGGCCCGGTTCGAAGTGATGGCGCCATGAGCCGCCGCGGGCGAACCGGACGGCTGGGCTGGCTGCTGCTCGTGTGCGCTTCATGCCTGGGCGCCGCGGCGGGTGTACACGCCGGGGAGCGCACCCTTGCCTCGCTGAACGATGGTTGGCGCTACGCCGACGGCGCGCAGGCGGGGGCCGAGTCGCCGGGGTTCGACGATGCCGGCTGGCAGGCGGTGGCGCTGCCGCATACCTGGAACGCGGGCGATGCGTTCGACAAGCGCGTGCCCTACCGGCGCGGCGAAGGCTGGTACCGGCGCACGCTCTCGCTGCAGCCGGAGCAGCGCGGCAAGCGCCTGTTCGTGCGCTTCGAGGGCGCCAACCAGGTGGCCGACGTGTTCCTCAATGGCCGCCTGCTGGGCCGCCACGTGGGCGGCTACACGGCTTTCGCATTCGAGATCACCCCGTATGCGCGTTTCGATGCCCCCAACCTGCTGGCGGTGCGGGTGGACAACAGCCACGATCCGGACATTCCGCCGCTGGAGGCGGATTTCACCTTCTTCGGCGGCATCTACCGCGACGCGTGGCTGATCGCGACCGACCCGGTGCACATCGACGTGCTGGACCATGCCTCGCCCGGGGTGTTCATCGATACCCCGCACGCCGATGCGGAACGGGCCGAGGTGCGGATGCGCGGCACCGTGGTCGACGCGTCCGGCGGGTCACGCGGGCTGGCGGTGCGGCACCGGATCCTAGATGCACAGGGACGCGAGGTCGCACGCCTGTCGGCGCCGCTGCAGGCCGCGGGCGACGGCAGGGTCGCGTTCGACCACCGCCTGCCGGCGATCCGCCGGCCGCGGTTGTGGGCACCGGACTCGCCCTATCTGTACCGCGCGGTCACCGAGGTGCTGCAGGGCGGCCGGGTGACGGACCGGGTGGAGAACCGCTTCGGCGTGCGCTGGTTCCACTTCGATCCGCAGCGGGGATTCGTGCTCAACGGCCGCCCCTATCCGCTGCGCGGCAGCAACCGCCACCAGGACCTGGCCGGCCACGGCAACGCACTCACCGCCGCGCAGCACCGGCGCGACGTGGAATGGGTGAAGGAGACGGGATTCAATTTCCTGCGCCTGGCCCACTACCCGCAGGCCGATGCAGTGCTGGACGCGACCGATCGCCTGGGCCTGGCCGTCTGGGAGGAGATCCCGGTGGTCAACCTGATCGCCACCAGCCCCGCGTTCGCCACCCATGCCGAGACGATGCTGGTGGAGATGATCCGGCAGCACTACAACCATCCCTCGGTGGTGCTGTGGGGCTACATGAACGAGGTGATGCAGTTCCGCCCGAAACCCGAGCCGCCGGGTTACGAGGCCGACCTGCTCGCGCTTGCCAGGCGGCTGGAGGCCCGGACCCGCGAGGAGGATCGCCACCGCGCGACCGCCACCGCCATTTCCTTCACCGAAATCGACAACGGCAGCGGATTCCAGGACATTCCCCAGGTGCTGGGCCTGAACCTGTACTTCGGCTGGTACTACCAGGACTTGGAAAGCCTGGGTCCCTGGTTGGACGCATTCCATGCCCGCCATCCCGGGCGCCCGCTGTTCGTCAGCGAATACGGTGCGGACAGCGACGAGCGGGTGCGTGCGCGGCAGCCGCGGGCATTCGACTTCAGCGCCGAATACCAGCAGCGCTTCCACGAGTCCAGTTTCAGGCAGCTGGACGCGCGCCCCTACCTGGCCGGTACCGCGGTCTGGAACCAGTTCGACTTCGGATCCAACGGGCGCCAGGACAGCAAGTTCGGCTTGAACCAGAAGGGGCTGCAGCTCCACGACCGTGCGCCAAAGGATGTCCTGTACTACTACCGCGCCCGGTTGCGCGGTGATCCGGTGCTGCACATCGCCGCGCACGAATGGACCCGCAGGGCGGGCAGCCGCGCGCAGGACGCCGTGCAGGAGGTCGCGGTCTACGCCAACCTGGAGGAAGTGGAGTTGCTGCACAACGGCACGTCGTTGGGCAGGGTGCGCCCGGACAACGCCACCGCGCGCTTCGAGGTGACGTTCGTGGACGGCGAGAACCGGCTGCAGGCCCGCGGCATGCACGCAGGGCAGGCGCTGGAGGACCAAGTGGTCGTGAGCTACGAGGACCGCCGGGCGTTTTTTGCCGGCGGCGGCCCGGACGTGCGCGAGGTCGCGATCAATGCCGGCGGAAGCTATGCCGTGGTGACGGCGGATGGCACGGTGTGGGAGCCGGGCCGGGCCTACGAGGCGGGCAGTTGGGGGCACATGGGCGGACATACCGTGTTGACCCACCACCGCATCTTCGACACCGATGACGATCCGTTGTGGCAGGACACGCTGGCCGGTGCCAGCGCCTGGCGCTTCGACGTGCCGGACGGGGAGTACGAGTTGCGGCTGGGCTTCGTCGAGGTGGAGCACGACGCGCCGGGCATGCGGGTGTTCGACGCGCGGATCGACGGCGGGGTGCCGCTGGTGCGCGACCTGGACCTGGCCGCGTCCAGGGGGCGCTACGAAAAGGTCGAATACACCGCCCGGGTGCGCGCGCGCGGCGGCCGCGGGCTGACGATCGACCTGCCGGCGAAGGCGGGCGAAAGCACGCTCAGCACGCTCAGGCTGCGCAGGCTGTAGCGGAGCCCGGCCTACGGGCGCTGCCGGCTCGCCGCGGCAGCGTCTTCCAGGACGCCGGCCTCGCGCAGGAAAGCCTCGATGGCTGCATAGGCGTGGTTTTCTTCCTCGCGGGTGAAGCCGCCGTGGCGCCCGCCCTCGATCGTGACCAGGTGGTTGGCCACGCCGGCACGGTCCAATGCCTGCTTCAGCCGCACAGCCTGCGCATAGGGCACCAGCTGGTCCCGGTCGCCGTGGATGGTGATGACCGGAGGCAGGCCCGGGCGGACATGGGTCAGCGGCGACACGCGCCTGGCGATGTCTTCGCGGTCCGCCTGAGCGCCCAGCCAGCGCACCGCGTAGTCCTTCCGGTTCGGGCCATCCAGTCCATCGGCCACGTCGGTGATGCCATACCAGTTGACCACCGCGGCCACTTCGATCTCGTCATGGCCGGCACATTGCCGGTCCAGGCCCGCGGCGACCGGCAGCATCGCCGCGATCAGCGCCAGGTGGCCGCCCGCCGAATGCCCCGACAGCACCACCCGCCGCGGGTCGATGTTGAAATCCTTCCGCCGCGACAGCGCGTAGCGCACCGCGCAACGCACGTCCTCGACCGCGGCCGGGGCCAGTGCGGTGCCGGCCATGCGGTATTCCACGTTCACCACCGTCCATCCCATCGAAAGATAGGGCATCAGGTAGAGCATGGACGACATCTTGCTGCCGCTGACCCAGCCGCCGCCGTGGACATAGATCAGCGTCGGGGAGGGGCGGTCCTTGGTGGAAACGAAGACGTCCATCTTCAGATCCACCCCACCGGCGGTGCCGTAGGTCAGATCGGGCAGGACGTAGTGCGACTGCATCACGGAGATGCCGTGGCGCATGGCATCGGAGTCCTGCGCACGGGCACCCTGGAATGGCGCCATCAGGAATGCGCACAGCAGCACGGCACGAAGCATGAGGTCTTGCATCTGGATACCCGGAGGATGCGGCATGGGTTGTGGGTCGAAGGCGATGTGATCCTGCTGGCACGCGCCGGGTGCCGGAAACCGCCGGCTGCGCGCGGTGCCGGGGCGGCGTCGCAGCGTGGAACGGCGGGAGCCAGGTCCGCGGCGCCGCGGACCTGGCTCGAGCGCAGGGTAGTAGGCCATGGAAGCGATTACATGATGCATTGCATCATCGCGCCACGCGTGCGGATACTGCCGGCAGCGGGGCCGGAATTGCTGCGTCGCAATATCGAACATGCCTCCCTGGATTCCCGCAACACTATGAAATAGAAGGAAAAAAAACTCATCCAACGCAAGCTTTACACTTTACCGTGGAAACGGTTACAGTCCGCGCCACTTGCTCTTTTTGTTCTAAAAGTCATCACCGCGGAGGGGCTGTGAATGGCGCGCACCACAGTCACCATCAAAGATGTGGCACGCGAGGCGAATGTGTCCGTCGCCACCGTGTCGCGTGCGATCAACGGCCATACCAACGTCGCCGAGCCGGTGCGCCGGCAGGTCCTGGAGGTCGTGCAACGCATGCGCTACAGCCCGCATGCGGCGGCGCGCAGCCTGAGCAGCCGCAGCACCCAGACCATCGGCGTGGTCCTGCCGGACTTGCATGGTGAGTTCTTCTCCGAACTGATCCGCGGGATCGATTCGATCGCACGGGCGGCCGGGCGGCATCTGCTGCTGTCCAGCTATCACGGCGATCCCGAAGAACAGGCTGCGGCGCTGCGGGCCATGCGCGGCCGGGTCGATGGGCTGCTGGTCATGTCGCCCTACGCCGAACGCCCAGGGTTCCTGGCCGAGAACCTGCCCCAGCCATTGCCGGTGGTGTTGATCAGTACCCGGCAGGCCGAACCGGTATGGCCTGCGTTCGGCATCGACAACCATGCGGGCGCGATGGCGATGACCCGTCACCTGCTTTCATTGGGCCACCGCCACGTCGCCTTCATCGGGGGGCCGGAACACAACCATGATGCGCGCGAACGCCTGCGCGGCTTTCGTGATGCCATCGCCGCCCAGGCCGGTGCAAGGGGCAGCGAGTTCCCGGGCGATTTTGACGAGGCATCGGGCCATTGCGCCGGGCGCGAGATCGCGGCTGCGGCCGAGCGTCCCGATGCGGTATTCGCCGCCAACGACATGATGGCGCTCGGATGCCGCTACGCTTTCAGCCAGGCAGGCCTGGACGTGCCGTCCGACATCGCGCTGGCGGGTTTCGACGACATCCCGCTGGCACGCCTCGTCCACCCTTCGCTGACGACGATGCGGGTGAATATCCCCGAACTCGGAGGCAGCGCGCTGAAGTGCCTGCTGGACCAGATCGCGGCCGGTGCGCCGGCCGCCGCCGCAACGCACGTGCTGGTGCCCGAACTCGTGGTACGCCAGTCAAGTGGAGCGAAAGAACCGGTACGCGCAGTACCGGCGTAGGAATAATCGAAGCCCCGACACGCAGCACTACCCTTGGGAGAGGAAAAATGAACGAAAAACCCGCAAGCACGCCCGTACGCAAGTTGTTGACCGTCGCCCTGGCCAGTTGCCTGGCCCTGGGCGCGGCACCGGCGATGGCCCAGAGTACCGGCGCCACGCTCCGCGGCAAGGTCTCGGTGGATTCCGCGCCCGCGACCGAAGCGCAGGTGACCGCCACCAACCTTGCCACCGGCCTCACCCGCACCGTGCAGACCACGTCGAGCGGAGCCTACAATGTCGCAGGCCTGCCTCCTGGCACCTACCGCATTGACGTAAGGGTGGGCGGGAAAACCTCTTCGCAGAACGTGACGCTGTCCGTGGGCCAGACCGCGACGCTGAATCTCGGAGTCGGTGGCGTCGCCGAGGCGGCGACGACTGCAGATGCGACCGATCTCGAGGCGGTGATCGTGCGGGCGCCGGCGCTGGTCGAGACCCGCACCTCGGAAGTGGCGACGTACGTCTCGCAGCGGCAGATCGAAATCCTGCCGCAGAACTCGCGCAACTTCCTCGCCTTCGCCGACACCGTGCCAGGCATGCAGTTCGTGGTCAGCGGCAACGGCAACGAGTCCCAGCTTCGCAGCGGTGCGCAGGGCGCCAGCCAGATCAACGTGTTCATCGATGGCGTCGGCCAGAAGAACTACGTAACCCCGGGCGGCATCACCGGCCAGGACGACAGCCGAGGCAACCCGTTCCCGCAATTGGCCATCGGTGAATACAAGGTCATCACCTCGAACTACAAGGCCGAGTACGACCAGATCAGCAGTGCCGCGGTCACCGCGGTCACCAAGTCCGGCACCAACGATTTCACGGGCAGCTTCATCTGGGACAAGTACACCGACGCGTGGCGTTCGCCCTCTCCGGCTGAGGAAGTCGCGGGCCGGAAGAGTCCGGAAAGCACGACGCAGTACGGTGTTGCGTTCGGCGGACCGATCATACGCGACCGCTTGCACTTCTTCGTCACGTATGAAGCCAAGGATTTCGTGGTTCCCGACGTGATAACGCGGCCGGCCAGCAGCATGCATGCGCCGCTTCCTCCCGTGATCACGTCGCAGTATGGCCTGACCAGCAGGCCATTCAACCAGGACGTCTACTTCGGGAAGTTGAGCTTCCAGGCCAGCGACGATCACCTGGTCGAGTTCTCGGCGCGCGTCAGGGACGAGGTCGGCATCCTCGACGTGGGCGGCGTGAATGCGCCCAGCGCAGGCACGTCGTTGACCAACGATGAAACGCGCTACGACCTTCGCTCGCTGTATTCGACCACGAACTGGATGAATGACGCGCATGTCACGTTCGAGGAGGCGGCATACAACCCCCGTCCGACGGTCAACGCGCCCATCAACCGCTATACCGTGCGCAACCAGGCGAACAGCGGCGACATCATCGTGCTCAATGCCGGGGGTGGTTCGAGCTTCCAGGACAAGGGGCAGAAAGGCTGGGGCGTGCAGAACGACTTCACCTTCTACGGGTGGGAGGACCACACGATCAAGGCGGGGTTCAAGTACAAGGACATCAGCCTCACCGGATTCCAGAAGTTTCCGCCGAATGCGCGCTACATCTACGACGCCGTCGTCAACATCAACCAGCCTTACCGGATCGAGTACACGACCGCCCGCGTCGGCCGGGATCCGTTCGTGGAATCCAGCAACTCCCAGTTTGGCATCTACATCCAGGATGACTGGCAGGTCACTGACAAATTCATGCTCAACCTCGGCATCCGCTGGGACTACGAGGACATGAGTGCGTACACCGACTATGTCCTCGATTCCAAGATCGTGGCGGCGCTGCGCGGCTGGACCAATATCAAGAATACCGACTACAACGTTGAGGATTACATCAGCAACGGCAGCAATCGCCGCAGCGACAAGAACAACATTGCGCCGCGCATCGGTTTCTCCTATGACTTGGTGGGCGATCAGAGGCATGTGTTCTTCGGCGGCATCGGCCGATCGTATGATCGCAACCTCTTCGACTACATGGCGCGCGAGTACTACGGAGGCGCATTTACCACCTTCACGATCAACTTCCCGGACGTGAACCATCCCTGCACGCCGAGCGCGACCTGCATTCCCTTCAATCCGGCCCTGCTCACCCCGGAAGGACTGGCAGCGTTCGCGGCCGCAAATCCGGTTGCCGGCGGCGAAGTGAACGTGCTCAAGAACGACTTGCAAACGCCGTATTCCGACCAGCTCAGCGCCGGCATGCGCAACCTGTTCGAGCTCTGGGGCCAGGAGTGGAGTTCCTCGGTCACGCTGGCACACATCCGTTCCAAGGAGGGGATCTATTTCAGGCTGGGCAATCGCTGGCCGGATGGAGGCTTCCGCAATCCCGCGGTGCCGGGTGCGACCTGGGGGAACCAGCCTTGGGGCCAGGCGATCCCCGGTTATGGCAGCCTGATCCTCGGCCAGAACGGCATCGAGACGAGGCTGAACTCGTTGCTTGTCGGCTTGGATAAGCTCTATACCTCTTCTTCCCCGTGGGGCATGACCATCGCGTACACCTACAGCGACGCGAAGGAAAACCGGACGAATGCGTCCAACGGCGAAACCTACGTGTTCGACTACCCAGACGTAGGCGGCGAGTTCTTCCTGTCCAATGGCGTGCCCAAGCACCGCCTTGTGGCTACCGGAATAGTCGGTCTGCCTTGGGACACCACTGTCTCGAGCAAGCTGACGCTGGCTTCCCCGACGCCGCGCAATGCCACCAACTGCTTCAATGCGCCCTCAAACAACAACTGTTTCTACGATCCTTACATCAGGGACGAAACCATCGGCTACAAGCAGTTCGACATCGCCCTGCAAAAGGTTGTCGATACCGGGTCGAGCCTGAGCTACATGGTCCGTGTCGACGTGCTGAATGTGTTCGACTGGCGGAACTGGACGGATTTTGATGATTGGCGCGGCTCTCCCGGCGTGGCCAATCCGAAGTTCGGGTTGCGGTCGAACAACGGCATCATGTGGCCGACACGCACCTTCAAACTGTCCTTCGGCGTAAATTGGTAATGCAGATGAGCCGGCCCTCCGCGAGGAGGGCCGGTTTTTTCGGCAGCTTGGTGTAATCGATTTCATGAGGTGTCCGTTTAATGCGCAGTGATTTGATGCGGTCGGCCGCGGGCCTGGTCCCGTTTGCTTTGCTCCTGAGTCTGGCCGCCTGCGGCCGCGGCCAGCCGCCGCCACCGCCGCCGCCGCCGCCGAAGCCCGACGTGATCCTGATCGAGCCGGTGCTGCCGGAGCGCCCGCCGCGTCCGGAGCTGACGCCGCTGTTCCGCGACATCGAGAAGCGCACCTTCCAGTTCTTCTGGGATACCACCAACCAGAAGAACGGCCTGACCCCGGACCGCTATCCGTCGCGGCCGTTCTCCAGCATCGCCTCGGTCGGTTTCGCCCTGACCGCCTATCCGATCGGGATCGAGAACGGCTGGGTCAGCCGCACCCAGGCGGTGGACCGGACCCTGACCACGCTGCGCTTCTTCCGCGACATCCCGCAGGGGCCGCAGCGCACCGGCAAGGGCGGCTACCGCGGCTTCTACTATCATTTCCTCGACATGCAGAACGGTACCCGCTACAGCCAATGGACCGAGCTGTCGAGCGTGGACACTGCGTTGCTGATGATGGGCGTGCTGTTCGCGCAGGCCTATTACGATGGCGACGATCCGCGCGAGCAGGAGATCCGCAAGCTCGCCGACCAGCTCTACCGCAAGGTCGACTGGAACTGGCTGCAGGTTCGCGAGCCGCTGGTTTCGATGGGCTGGTTCCCCGAGAGCGGCTTCATCCCGCACGACTGGATGGGCTACAACGAAGCGATGATGCTGTACGTGCTGGCCCTGGGGTCGCCCACCCATCCGGTCGAGGCGGACGCGTGGACGGTGTGGACGCGTACCTACGAGCATGACTGGGGCGTGTTCCAGGACCAGGAATACCTGGCGTTCGGCCCGCAGTTCGGCCACCAGTACAGCCATGTCTGGATCGATTTCCGCGACATCCAGGACGATTTCATGCGCGGACGCGGGATCGACTACTTTGTCAACAGCCGCCGCGCGACCCTGGCCCAGCGCCAGTACGCCATCACCAATCCGATGAAGTGGAAGGACTACGGCGAGAACGTGTGGGGCCTGACCGCCAGCGACGGCCCGCAGAACACCCGGCAGAAGTTCCGCGGCGAGGAACGCGAGTTCCGCCACTATTCGGCCCGCGGTGCCGGCCTGCGCGAGAACTTCGACGACGGCACCATCGCCCCGACCGCGGCGATCGCCTCGCTGGTGTTCGCACCGGAGGTGGTGATCCCGGCCACCGAGGAGATGCACAAGCGCTACGGTGACTACCTGTACTCCAGCTACGGGTTCCTGGATGCGTTCAACCCCAGCTTCGACTTCGACATCCCGCTCAAGACCGGACGTCTGGTTCCGGGCAAGGGCTGGGTGGCCGGCGACTACATCGGCATTGACCAGGGACCGATCCTGGCGATGATCTCCAACTACCGCAACGAGTTCGTGTGGTCGGTGATGAAGAAGAGTCCGTACATCCGCAAGGGCCTGGAGCGGGCCGGATTCCGCGGTGGCTGGCTGGAACCCGAGGACGCGTCGGCCGATCCCGCGCAATCCGCCACGCCGCCGGATCCGCGTGCATTGGGGATGGCCGAGTCGCGCGCCGCCGCGGCCGAGGCGCAGCGGCAGCAGGAGCAGCCGGTCAGCGACCGGAAGCCGCCGCAGCAGTGAACACGATGGCCCGATCCCGGCTGGGCACGCATCGCTTGGTTGCCTGGCCGGCGCTCGCCGCCGGATTGCTCCTGGCTTGCCTGGCGCTGGCCGGGTGCCGGCGCGAGGCAGTGGCGCCGGTTCGCTTCTGGGCGATGGGCCGCGAGGCCGAGGTCGTGGCCGAACTGGTGGCGGAGTTCGAGCGCGACACCGGCATCGCGGTGGAGATCCAGCAGATCCCGTGGACCGCCGCACACGAGAAGCTGCTCACCGCCTATGCCGCCGGGGCGCTGCCGGATGTGTGCCAGCTCGGCAACACCTGGCTGCCGGAGTTCGCCGCGCTGGGCGCGCTGACCCCGCTGCAGCCATTCGTCGATGCTTCCGACGTCGTCGACCCGGAGGACTTCTTCCCCGGCATCTGGGACACGGCGGTGATCGACGGCGAACTGCTGGGCATCCCCTGGTACGTGGACACCCGCCTGCTGTTCTACCGCAAGGACCTCCTGCGCGAGGCCGGGGTGGAGCAGCCGCCGCGCACCTGGGCCGAGTGGGAGCGGGCGATGGCCGCGGTCAAGCGCCACGTCGGCCCGGACCGCTACGCGATCCTGCTGCCGCTCAATGAATTCGAGCAGCAGCTGTCGCTGGCGCTGCAGCAGGACGATCCGCTGCTGCGCGAGCACGGCACCCGCGGCAACTTCCGCAGCCCGGGTTTCGCCCGCGCGCTGGCGTTCTACGCCAACATGTTCGAGCAGGGCTGGGCGCCGAAGATGTCCGAGACCCAGATCTCCAATGTCTGGGACGAATTCTTCGACGGCTACTTCGCCTTCTACCTGTCCGGGCCCTGGAACATCCGCGAGTTCCGCAAGCGCCAGCCGGCGGCGCTGGAGGGGCAGTGGGGCACGATGCCGCTGCCCGGCCCGGACGGTCCGGGCGCCGGCATCGCCGGGGGCACCAGCCTGGTGATCTTCCGCGGCTCGCCGCGCACTCCCGAGGCCTGGAAACTGATCGAGTTCCTGTCGCGGCCGGACATCCAGCGGCGCTTCCACGCCATGATCGGCGACCTGCCGCCACGGCGCAGCGCCTGGGAGGATCCGGCCTTGTCGGCCGATGGATTGTCGATGGCCTTCCGCGACCAGCTCGAACGGGTCCGGCCCACGCCCAAGGTGCTGGAATGGGAGCGGATCGTGCAGGAAATGCGGATCGCCACCGAGCGCGTGGTCCGCGGCGGCCAGGCGCAGGCGGACGCGGCGCGGGAACTGGACCAGCGGGTCGACGCGATCCTGGCCAAGCGGCGCTGGCTGCACGAGCGTGCCGCGGGCGAGCCCGGGCAGGGCGAACCGGCGCGGGAGCGGCCATGAACCGCGCGCTCGCCGGATGGGTCTTCGCCGGGCCGGCGCTGCTGGTGATCGGAGTGTTCTTCGGCCTGCCGGTGCTGGCGGCGCTGATGCTGAGCCTGACCGACTTCGACCTGTACGCGCTGGCCGACATAGGCAACCTGCGCTTCGTCGGCCTGGACAACTACCTCGACCTGCTGCGCACGCCGATGTTCTGGAAGTCGCTGTGGAACACCACCTACTTCGTGGTGGTGGGCGTGCCGCTGTCGATCGCGGTGTCGCTGGGCGCGGCGCTGCTGCTCAACGCGCCGGCGGCGCGGTTCCGGCCGCTGTTCCGCACTGCGCTGTTCGCGCCGGTGGTCACCACCCTGGTGGCGGTGGCGGTGATCTGGCGCTACCTGTTCCACACCCGCTACGGCCTGGTGAACTGGGCGCTGGGGCACGTCGGGATCTCCCCGGTGGACTGGCTGGGCGATCCGAACTGGGCGATGCCGACCATCATCCTGTTCGCGGTGTGGAAGAACTTCGGCTACAACATGGTGATCTTCCTGGCCGGGCTGCAGGCGATCCCGCAGGACCTGTACGAGGCCGCGCGGATCGACGGCGCCTCGCGCTGGAGGCAGTTCCTGCACATCACCCTGCCGCAGCTGGGGCCGGTGCTGCTGGTGGTCGGGGTGATCACCGTGTCCGGCTACTTCCAGCTGTTCGCCGAGCCCTACGTGATGACCCGCGGCGATCCGCTGCAGAGCACGGTCAGCGTGCTGTACTTCATGTTCGAGGAAGGCTTCAAGTGGTGGAACCTGGGCCGCGCCTCGGCGGTGGCGTTCCTGCTGTTCCTGATCATCCTCGGCGCGACCGCGTTGATGCTGCGCCTGGGGCGCAGGAAGGACCTGGTATGAGGCATGGGCCATGAGCGCCGAGGTCGGGCAGTCGCGCTGGCATGCGTGGCTGGTCAACGGCGCGCTGCTGGCACTGGCTGCGGTCAGCCTGATGCCGCTGCTGTGGATGCTGTCGGTGTCGTTCATGCCGGCCGGCGAGGCCAGCCGCTTCCCGCCGCCGTTGCTGCCGTCGACGGCGACCTGGGACAACTACCTGGAGATGTTCGGCCGCACCGGCATGGCGCGCAATTTCGCCAACAGCCTGGTGGTGTCGGTGGCGATCACCGTGGGTTCGCTGCTGTTCAACACCCTGGCCGGCTATGCCTTCGCCAAGCTGCGCTTCGCCGGACGCGAGCGGGTGTTCCAGGGATTGCTGGCGGCGCTGGTGGTGCCGGCGCAGGTGGCGATGCTGCCGCTGTTCCTGCTGATGAAGCAACTGGGCCTGGTCAACAGCTACGGCGGGGTGGTGCTGCCGGCGCTGGCGGGGGTGTTCGGGATCTTCCTGGTGCGCCAGTACGCGCGCTCGATCCCGGACGAGCTGCTGGAGGCGGCGCGGATCGACGGGGCGGGGGAGTGGCGGATCTTCTTCCGGATCGTGCTGCCGATGCTCAAGCCGGTGCTGGTGACGCTGGCGATTTTCACCTTCATGGCGGCTTGGAACGATTTCATGTGGCCGCTGATCGTGCTCACCGACCAGGAGCAGTACACGCTGCCGGTGGCGCTGGCCTCGCTCTCGCGCGAGCACATCATGGACGTGGAGATGATGATGGCCGGCGCGGTGGTGACGGTGTTGCCAGTGCTGGGCCTGTTCCTGGCGCTGCAGCGCTACTACATGCAAGGGCTGCTGCTCGGCAGCGTCAAGGGATGAGGTGGGGTGGATGATGCTTTTGCGGTGGATCGCTGTGGGTGGTCTTGAAGCCAAGGTCGAAGCGCTGGCTGGTGTGCATGGCAAGGGGGCCGATGCGATGCCCCGGCCAAGGCGGGCGAGCCGCGCCCTTCGCCATGCAGGCGCACCTGCTTTTGCGGTTGCCATTGCTTTTGCCTTTGCTCTCCTGTCTACGCCAATCGAGGCAACGGCCCAGCCCCGCGTGCTCGACGGTTTCGAGGATGCCTCGCCCTGGCGCGTGCTCGCCTCCAACCAGGTCAGTGGCAGTCTGCGCCAGGTCGAGGGCGAGGAAGGCAAGGCGCTGTGCCTGGACTACGACTTCAACGGCGTTTCCGGCTACGTCGGCATCCAGCGCGACCTGCCGCTGGAATTCCCGGAGAACTTCCGCTTCTCCTTCCGCCTGCGCGGCGACTCGCCGGCCAACGACCTGCAGTTCAAGCTGGTCGACGCCAGCGGCGACAACGTGTGGTGGGTGAACCGGCCGAAGTACGCCTTCCCGGCCGAATGGACCGAGGTGCGCTACCGCAAGCGGCACATCTCCAAGGCCTGGGGGCCGGACCCGGACAAGACCCTGCGCCGCAGCGCGAAGATCGAACTGACCCTCAACAACAATGCCGGCGGCGCCGGCTCGGTGTGCTTCGACCAGTTGCGCTTCGAGCCGCTGCCGCCCGACCCGGAGACGCCGCCGCGGGCCGTCGCCGCCGAGGCCAGCGCCTCGCCCGGCACCGCCGCGCTGGCCATCGACGGCGACCTGGGCACGGCCTGGGAAGCCAGCGGTCGCCAGCGCCTGTTGCTGGACCTGGGCCAGGCGCGCGAGTTTGGCGGCCTGCGCCTGCACTGGGCCGATGGCCAGCGCAGGCCGGCGCGCTACACGGTCGAACTCGAGGAGGCCGACGGCCAGTGGCGTCGGGTGCGTACGGTGGAAGATGGCTGGGGCGAAACCGACTGGATCGCGCTGCCCGAGGCCGAGTCGCGGCGGATCGCCCTGGACTTCGACGGCGGCAGCTGGGCGCTGGCCGAGGTCCAGGTGCAGCCGCTGTCGTTCTCCGCGCGGCCCAACGATTTCGTCCACGCGGTGGCCGCCGACTTGCCGCGCGGCTGGCTGCCGCGCGGCTTCCGGGGCGAGCAGCCGTACTGGACGATCGTCGGCATCGACGGCGGGCCCGAGCAGGGCTTGATCGGCGAAGACGGCGCGGTTGAGGTCGCGCGCGGTGGCTTCAGCGTCGAGCCGTTCGTGCTCGACGGCGGGCGCCTGCTCACCTGGGCCGACGTGCGCACCGGGCAGGGCCTGCGCCCGGGCGGGATTCCCATGCCGAACGTGACCTGGACCCTGGCCGACGATGCCGGCGAGCGTCCGCTGCTGGACGTGCTCGCCTTCGCCCACGGCACGCCGGAGGACTCGCAACTGGTGATGCGCTACCGGCTGTCCAACCCGCATCCGCAGGCGCGCGACTTCACCCTGGCGCTGGCGGTGCGTCCGCTGCAGGTCAATCCGCCCACCCAGTTCCTCAGCACCGTCGGCGGGGTCAGCCCGATCCGGAAGCTCGCGTTCGACGGCGGTACGGTGGAAGTGGACGGCAAACCGCGCGTGTTTGCCCTGCAGGCGCCGCAGCAGGCTTTCGCCACCCATTTCGACGGCGGATTGGAAGTGATGCGCCTGGCCGCGGGCGACCTGCCGGCGACACCGCGGACCGAGGATCCGACCGGGCTGGCCTCGGGCATGCTGCTGTATCGCTGGCATCTGGAGCCGGGCGAAGTCCGCGAAGTGGCGCTGGTGGCGCCGTTGAGTGGCCCCGCATCGGTGCCGGTCAACTTCGACGCGGCCGCGGCCGCGCGCGCCACCGAGGCACACTGGCAGGAACTGCTCGGCCAGGTGCAACTGCGCCTGCCGCCGCAGGCGCAGGCGTTCTCCGATACCGTGCGCACCTCGCTGGCGCACATGCTGGTCTCGCGCGTGGGCCCGCGCCTGCAGCCGGGCACGCGCTCCTATTCGCGCAGTTGGATCCGCGACGGGGCGATGATCTCCGAGGGCTTGCTGCGCCTGGGCCGGCCGGAGGTGGTGCGCCAGTTCCTGGAATGGTACGCGCCCTACCAGTTCGAGAACGGCAAGGTGCCGTGCTGCGTGGACCCGCGCGGCAGCGACCCGGTGCCCGAGAACGACAGCCACGGCGAACTGATCTTCAACATTGCCGAATACTGGCGCTATACCGGCGATCGCGATTTCCTGGAGCGGATGTGGCCGCACGTGGCCGGGGCCTTCGCCTACATGGAAGAGTTGCGCGCCAGCGAGCGCACCGAAGAGAACCGGGAGCGGGACCCGGCGTTCTACGGGATGATGCCGGCGTCGATCAGCCACGAGGGCTACTCGGCGAAACCGATGCACTCGTACTGGGACAACTTCTGGGCGCTGCGCGGCTACAAGGACGCGGCGGAGATCGCCCGGGCGCTGGGACGCGACGCGGACGCGGCGCGCATGGCCGCGGCCCGCGATCAGTTCCGCGCCGACCTGGCCGCGTCGCTGCGCGCGGCCACCGCCGGCCACGGCATCGACTACCTGCCCGGCGCGGCCGAACTGGGCGATTTCGACCCGACCTCGACCACGATCGCCCTGGCCCCCGGCGGCGAGCGCGACTGGCTGCCGGCCGACCTGCTGGAGAACACCTTCCAGCGTTACTGGATCGAGTTCATGCAGCGCCGCGACGGACAGCGCGAATGGAAGGACTACACGCCCTACGAGTGGCGCAACGTGGCCGCGTTCGTGCGCCTGGGCTGGCGCGAGCGTGCCTGGGAGGCGGTGCGCTACTTCCTCGACGACCGCGCCCCGCGCCCGTGGAACCAGTGGGCCGAGGTGATCTCCAGCACTCCGCGCAAGCCGTTCTTCGTCGGCGACCTGCCGCACGCCTGGGTGTCCTCGGACTTCCTGCGCTCGGCGCTGGACATGTTCGCCTATGCCCGCGAGCGCGACGACAGCCTGGTGCTGGCCGCGGGCGTGCCGGTGGAGTGGCTGGACGGTGAGGGCATCGCAATCGAGGGCTTGCACACTCCGCACGGCCGGCTGGGCTACGCCCTGCGCCGCAGCGACGGCGAACTGCGATTGGACGTGGCCGCCGACGCCGGCTTGCCGCCGGGCGGCCTGGTCCTGCCGTGGCCATATGCCGGCGCCCCGGGCGCGACCACCATCGATGGGCAACCGGCGCAGTGGCGGGACGGCGAACTGCACGTCGCCCGCCCGGGCGCGAAGGTGCGGATCGCGATGCCGTAGGAAGTCCCCGGAGTCACGGGGAAGGGCGGGAGTCGCCGCGGCCGTGGTCAGCGCACCCGCGCTGCCACGAAGGGCAGCCTTGCCCCGCAGCGGGGCAAGGCGTTCGCGCTCAGCGCGCCCGCGCGCCGGCGACGATCGCCGCCGCCTTGGCCGCGCTGGCCTCGATCCGCTCCCAGTCGCCGGCCTCGACCCAGGCTTTCGGCACCATCCACGATCCGCCGATGCAGACCACGTTCGGTTGCGCCAGGAACTCGTGCGCGCGGTCCTCGTCGATTCCGCCGGTCGGGCACAGCTTCAGGCCCGCCAGCGGGCCAGCCAGGCCCTTGAGCATCGCCAGCCCGCCCACCGCCGAGGCCGGGAACAGCTTGCACACCCGGAACCCGCGCGCCATCAGCGCCATGAACTCGCTTGGCGTGGCCCCGCCGGGCACCACCGGGATCGGCGCGGCGGCCAGCGCATCGGCCAGCACCGGCGGCGTGCCCGGCGTGACCAGGAAGTCCGCGCCCAGCTCGATGCAGCGCTGCATCTGCTCCACGTCCAGCACCGTGCCCATGCCCACCGCGATGTCCGGCAACTCGCGCTTGAGCGCCACCAGCGCATCCAGCGCCGCTGGCGTGCGCAGGGTCAATTCGATCGCCGTGAGCCCGCCGCGCAGCAGCGCCGCCGCCAGCTTGCGCGCCTCCTCGACGCTGTGGGCGGTGACCACCGGCAGGATGCCCGCGCGGTGCAGCAGCGACTCGGCCTGGGCCTGGGTGTCGGCGATGCTCATGGGGCAGGGCTCCGGGGTGGGGGATGAGTTGATTCTAGCCGCGCGTCGGCCACGCAGGGCCGGCCCATTGCAGGTCGGGGCCCCGGCCGAAGCCAGAAGGGGCCCTCACGCAAAACCATCAAGCGTCCTTCGCCTCATGCGGCGCCAGCGCCGCCTCCGCATCGCAACCCAGCTCGTACTCGGCGTCGTAGTCCCAGCATCCGCCATCGCTGCCCATCGGCCCGCAGGAGATCGACAATGCTCCCTGGTCCGCCGGCCCGACGACCGCCCGGCTGTTGGCGAACAGGTTGCGCCCCAGGTCGTGCCCTGCCGGACTGGTATTGGCCGCCACCCCGCGTGCGGCGAATTCGGCAGCCTCCACCAGCACCTCCAGCGTCCCGGCCTCCGCATCCACTCGCACGATGTCGCCGTCGCGCACCTTGCCGATCGCCCCGCCGCGCGCCGCCTCCGGGGTGACGTGGATGGCGGCCGGGATCTTGCCCGAGGCCCCCGACAGCCGCCCATCGGTGACCAGCGCCACCTCGCGCCCCTGGTTCTGCAGCATGCCCAGCAACGGTGCCAGCGAATGCAGCTCCGGCATGCCGTTGGCGCGTGGCCCCTGGTAGGTCACCACCGCGACGAAATCGCGCGGCAGCACCCCGGCGGCATGCAGCTTGTTGAGCTTCTGCGGTGCATCCACCACCACCGCCTGGGCCTCGACGAAACGGTGTTCGGGCTTGACCGCCGACAATTTGATCAGGGCGCGGCCGATGTTCCCGCGCAGCAGCCGCAACCCGCCCTGGGCCTCGAACGGCGCGGCCACGGTGCGCACCACCGACGCATCGGCCGAGACCGCCGCCGCCGGCGCCGAGGACAGCGCGCCGCCTTCCAGCCGCGGCTCGCGCGCGAACGCCCGCATCCCGTCCGGCACCACCGTCGGCAATTCGTGCATCAGTCCGGCGTCGAGCAACTCGCGGAACACGAACGCGGTCCCGCCGCAGGCCTGGAAGCGGTTCACGTCGGCCTCGCCGTTCGGATACACCCGCGCCAGCAGCGGCACCGCCTGCGAGACCAGGTCCATGTCGTCCCAGGTCAGGACGATGCCGGCCGCGCGCGCCACCGCGATCCAGTGGATGGTGTGGTTGGTGGAACCGCCGGTGGCCATCAGCGCCACCACCGCGTTGACGATGGCGCGCTCGTCGACCAGCCGTCCCAGCGGCCGGTAGTCCTGGCCCAGCGCGGTCATCGTCAGCACCCGCCGCACCGCCTCGTCGTCCAGCGCCGCGCGCAGCGGCGTGCCCGGATTGACGAAGGAACTGCCCGGCAGCTGCACGCCCATCGCCTCCAGCAGCACCTGGTTGGAGTTGGCGGTGCCGTAGAAGGTGCAGGTGCCCGGCGCGTGGTAGGACTGCGCCTCCACCTCCAGCAGCTCCTCGCGGCTGGCCTCGCCGGCGGCGTAGCGTTCGCGCACCTCGGCCTTGCGCTTGTTGGGGATGCCCGGCGGCATCGGCCCGGCCGGCACGAACAGCGCCGGCAAGTGGCCGAAGGCCAGCGCGCCGATCAGCAGCCCGGGCACGATCTTGTCGCAGATGCCCAGGTACAGGGCCGCGTCGAAGGCGTCGTGGCTCAGCGCCACCGCGGTGGCCTGGGCGATCACGTCGCGCGAGAACAGCGAAAGTTCCATGCCGCCGCGGCCCTGGGTGACGCCGTCGCACATCGCCGGCACCCCGCCGGCGACCTGCGCGGTGGCGCCGAGCCGGCGGGCAAGGGCACGGATCCGCTCGGGGTAGTGCTCGTACGGCTGGTGCGCCGAAAGCATGTCGTTGTAGGCGGTGACGATGCCCAGGTTGGGCGTGGCTTCGCCGCGCAGGCGCGCCTTGTCGGTGTCGCCGCAGGCGGCGAACACGTGGGCCAGGTTGGCGCAGCTCAGCGGCGTGCGGTTGGGCCCGCTGCGCAGCGCCTGCTCGATCCCGGCCAGGTAGGCCGCGCGCGAGGGCGCGCTGCGCCTGCGGATGCGTTCGGTGACGGCTTCGATCTTCGGATGCAGGCTCATTGGCGTGGGGCTATGAGGGAAGGAGGGGAATGCCCGGCAGGATCAAGCAGTGCCGGGCTTTTCATTGACGCCCCGCACATGGATGCGCGGGTGCTTGCGGGGGAGTCGCGTCAAGACGACGTTTGCGAGGGACCGGCGTTGAATTCTCGCATTCATGCACACCAGTGGACCCTGAGCGGCACCGTGCCGGTCCCGATCGCGGCACGGATCGGCAGTTCCAGCAGGTCGTCTGCTTCCAGGGCGCGGGCGAATACCTCGCGCTTGGCCTTGCCGCGCAGCAGCAGCAGGCGCTGGCGGGTCTTGGCCAGGCCGGCGGGCGTCAGGGTGATGCGCAGCGGCCAGTCGCCGGCGACCGGGCAGCCGGTGGCGTCCAGCGCCGCATAGGGCTGGGTGCAGGCCAGCACCCGTTCCAGCCCTTCTGCGCCTGGAAACAGCGAGGCGGTGTGGCCGTCGTTGCCCATGCCCAGGATCGCCAGGCAGGCTTCGGGTGCGTGCCGGGCTTCCAGGTTCGCGGCATGCACCGATTCGGCCAGGGACAGGCCTTCGCGCACCAGCGGCTCGAAGCGGCCGACGTCGGCGCGATCGAGCAGGTGCTCGCGCACCAGGCGCGCATTGCTGGCGCTGTCGCGCGGCGACAGCCAGCGTTCGTCGACCAGGCCGACGGTGACCCGGTTCCAGTCCAGCGGCGCCACCGCCAGCTGTGCATAGACCGGCGCCGGGGTGGTGCCGCCCGAAAGCAGCATGCGGGCGTGGCCGTGCGCGGCCAGTTCGGCGGCCAGGCAGCGCTCCATGTCCGCCGCGGCCGCATGGATCCAGTCCTCCGGATCGTCATGCGAGAACCATTGCACGCGCGGGTCGTCGTTCATGCCCGCTCCGGGCGCAGCAGGTCCACCGCATAGGCGGCCGCGCCGAGCAGGCCGGCATGCGGATGCACCACCGCCAGGGTCGGTACCCTGGCCATGTTCGGCGAGAACCTGCCCTTGTATTCGAAGCGCTGGCGGAAGCCGGAATGGAGCAGCGGGTCGAGCATCCGCGGCACCAGTCCGCCGGTGAGGAACACGCCGTCCCAGGCCCCCAGGGTCAGCACCAGGTCGCCGGCGATGGCGCCGAATACCGCGCAGAACACGTCCACCGCGCGCATGCCCAGCGGATCGCCCTGCGCGGCGCGGGCGGTGATGTCCTTCGGCTCGGGCAGGCCCGGGTCCGCCCCGGCGATCTCGCACAGCGCGCGGTGGATGTTGACCAGCCCCGGGCCGCACACCAGGCGCTCGTTGGAGACCCGGCCGAACTGGGCCGAGAGGATCTCCAGGATCCGGATCTCCTCGGGCGTGCCCGGCGGGAAGCTGACGTGGCCGCCCTCGGTTTCCAGCGGGTAGCAACGGCCGTCGCGGACCACCAGCCCGCCCACGCCCAGGCCGGTGCCCGGGCCGATCACGGCATAGGTGCGCGGCTCGTGCGCCGGGGCCGGGGTCCAGTCGACGCCGCCGATCCTGACCACGTCCTGCGGCCGGTACAGGCTGATCGCCATCGCCTGCGCGGCGAAGTCGTTGAGCAGGTGCACGTCACGGAAGCCGAGCATGTCGCGGGTGCGGCTGCGCGAGATCACCCACGGATGGTTGGTGATCCGCGCCTCGTCGCCGTCGACCCGCCCGGCCACCGCGAACACGCCGCGGTCGGCCTGGGTGCCGGCCTGCTCCAGGTAGTGGCGCGCGGCGTCGGCCAGCGAGGGGAAGTCGGCCACCGCGAACTCGCGCACGCTCGCGTCCAGCAACGGGGTCGCCGCCCGCGGGTCGGCCAGGGCGAAGCGGGCGTTGGTCCCGCCGATGTCCGCGATCAGCAGCGCGTCGGTCATCTTCAGCTCCTGCGCGGCGGGCGGCCGACCGCGTCGAACTGCGCCGGCAGGTAGGGCGCGGCCTCGCGCGGTCCCCAGGTGCCGGCAGGGTAGTACTCCAGCGGCACGTCGCCGCGTTCCCAGCCCGCGACCACGCTGTCGGTCCAGGCCCAGGCCGCCTCGACCTCGTCGTTGCGCACGAACAGTGCGTGGCTGCCGTGCAGCGCGTCCAGGAACAGGCGTTCGTAGGCGATGCGGCGGTTGTGCCCGGTCTGCGAGGACAGTTCCAGCTCCAGCGGGTGCAGTTCCAGGGTGCCCCATTCCGGGCCGGCCAGGCTGCTCATCAGGCCCAGCTCGATGTCTTCCTGCGGCTGCAGGCGGAAGGTCAGCCGGTTGGGCGCGGCATGGGCGCCGTCGGGACGCTCGAACAGCCAGTGGGTGACCGGCTTGAGCGTCACCGTCACCACGGTGGAGCGTTCGGCCATGCGCTTGCCGGTGACCAGGTGGAACGGCACTCCGGCCCAGCGCCAGTTGTCGATGTGCGCGGTCGCCGCGACGAAGGTTTCCACCTCGCTGCCTTCGGGCGCGGCGTAGGCCTGCACCGGCTGGCCGTCGATGATGCCGGCGATGTAGCGGCCGCGCACGCTGTGGCGTTGCGCCTCGGCGGCGCCGAACGGGCGCAGCGCGCGCAGCACCTTGACCTTCTCGTCGCGGATGCGGTCGGCGGCCAGCGAGGCCGGAGGCTCCATCGCCACCAGGCACAGCAATTGCAGGATGTGGCTCTGGACCATGTCGCGCAACGCGCCGGAGCGGGCGTAGTAGGCGTTGCGCCCGTCCACGCCCTCGGTCTCGGAGACCAGAATGTTGACCGAGTCGATGTAGGTGCGGTTCCACACCGCTTCGAGCAGGGTGTTGCCGAAGCGCAGCGCCAGCAGGTTCTGCACTGCCGCCTTGCCCAGGTAATGGTCGATGCGGAAGATCCGGTCCTCGTCGATCAGGCCGCCGATGGACGCGTTGATCTCGCGCGCCGAGGCCAGGTCGTGGCCGATGGGCTTCTCCAGCATCAGCCGGTTGGGCGCGGCGAACGCGCCTGCCTGGGCCAGGCCCTGGCAGGTGCTGATGTACAGGCCCGGCGGGATCGACAGGTAGCTCACGCAGCGGCGCCCGACCAGGTCGGCCACCGACTCGGCCACCGACTCGGGCGAGCGCAGGTCCACCGAGCGGTAATCCACCCGCGCCAGGAATTCCTCGACCTGCTCCGGGGCAGGGGTATGGTGGCTCAGGTGGGCGAAGCGCTCGCGCAGGATCCCGCGGAACGCCTCGCTGTCGTGCGCCGACAGCGACAGCCCGCGCACCCGGAAGTCGGCCGGCAGCAGGCCGTCGCCCTGCAGGCGCAGCAGCGACGGGAACAGGTAGCGTTGCGCCAGGTCGCCGGTGGCGCCGAACAGCAGCAGGGTGTCGTGCATCCGAGGTGGGTTCCGTGGGGTGTGGCGTGGGTCCGGACGTCCTGAATATCACCGTCCGGCGAGCGTCTTGTCCAGTGCGCGGGAAGCGGGGAAGTTCGCCATGGCGCCCGGTGCATGACATGATCGGGGCGCGGCCGCGGCAGTTCCATCCGTTGCGGTGCGGCTGCATACGTATTCCCGTTTCCGGAGGCCCGATGGCAGGCTTGCAGCTGGACCAGGTGCGCAAGGTCTATGACAACGGCCAGGTGGCCGTGCATGGCGCAACCTTCGACATCGCCGATGGCGAACTGATGGTGCTGGTCGGCCCGTCCGGCTGCGGCAAGTCGACCCTGTTGCGGATGATCGCCGGGCTGGAGGACATCACCTCCGGCACCTTGCGGATCGGCGGCCGGGCGGTCAACGACGTCGCACCCAAGGACCGCGACATCGCCATGGTGTTCCAGAGCTATGCCCTGTACCCGCACATGACCGTGGCCGAGAACCTGGCCTTCGGCCTGAAGCTGCGGGGGACGCCGCGCGCGGAGGCCGGGCGGCGGGTGGCCGAGGCGGCGGAGATGCTGGGCCTGCAGGCGATGCTGGGCAAGCGCCCGCGCGAGTTGTCCGGCGGCCAGCGCCAGCGGGTCGCCCTGGGCCGGGCGCTGGTGCGCGAACCGGCGGTGTTCCTGCTGGACGAGCCGCTGTCCAACCTGGACGCCAAGCTGCGCCACACGACCCGCACCGAGATCGCCCGGCTGCACCAGCGCCTGGGCGCGACCATGGTCTACGTCACCCACGACCAGGTCGAGGCGATGACCCTGGGCCAGCGCATCGTGGTGCTCGATGGCGGCAGGATCCAGCAGATCGACACGCCGATGGCGCTGTACGAGCGCCCGGCCAACCTGTTCGTGGCCGGCTTCCTCGGCAGCCCGGCGATGAACGTGCTGGAAGGGGAACTGCGCGCAGCCGACGGCCTGCGCCTGGTGCTGGACGGGCAGGGCGACGTGCCGCTGCCCGGGGCGGACGTGCCTGCATCCTGGCTGGGCCGGCGGGTGGCGCTGGGCGTGCGCCCGGAACACCTGCTGCCGGCCGCGGAGGAGGGCCTGCAGGCGCGGGTGGACGTGGTCGAGCCGGTCGGCAGCGAGGCGTTCCTGCACCTGGACTTCGGTGGCCGCGCACTGGTCTCGCGGCTGCCCCCGGCCGCCTTGCCCGAACCCGGCGCCCAGTTGCGCCTGCGCGCCGACCCGGCGCACCTGCATTTCTTCGATCCCGCGGACGGCGTGCGCCTGGCGGCCTGAGCCAGGTCAGCGCGCCAGGCCGTCCACGAACGGTTCCGGCACCGCCTCCGCGCCGCCTGCCTGCAGCGGCGCCGCGTCGCGCTCCAGCGCCAGCACGGCCAGGGCCAGCCGCGGCGCGTGGCCTGCCGCGCTGGCGACGTTGCCGATGGCGTGGCCCTCCTGGACGACCGCGGCGCCTGGCGGCACCGCATCGGCCACCCGCAACAGGGTCGCCGCGCGCTTGGCCTTGCCCAGGAAGTGGGTGCGGGCGACGATTTCCTGGCCGGGGTAGCAGCCCTTCTTCACGCTGAAGGCGGCCAGCCGCTTCAATCCCAGTTGTTGCGGGGTCCATTGTTCGCGCTGCGGCGCAGGCAGCCGCGGCAGGCCCAGGCGCAGGTCGGCCATCGCCCAGGCTTCGCGGGCGGCCGCGTCGGCCGGCGCCGGGGCGGGGGACAGGCGCAAGGTGCGGGGCAGGCCGGGCGCGCCGAAGTCCAGTTCCAACGCCGCGTCCTGCTCGCCGGCCAGTGCCGCGCCCCGCGCGGCCGCCGGTGCGGCGAACGCGCCGGCTGCGCCCAGGTCCGGCCGCGGCAAGATCGCCAGCTTGCGCCGGAACACGAACCTGCGCAGCGTGTCGCCCAGTTCGGCCGCATCGAAGTCCGGCAGCAGCAGCCGCAGCGATTCCGCGCCGGTCCGCAGCAGCGCGAATACCGCGATCGTGCGTCCCTTCGGATTGAGCCAGGCATTCCACTGCCAGTGTCCGGCGGCCAGCGCGGCGACGTCGTTGGCGAACTGGGCCTGGGCGAAGGCGACCGCGTCCGGTCCCTCCAGGTCCAGCACGGCATGCTCCTCCAGGGCGAAGAATCCCTGTCGAATCAAGGGAGATACGAAAGGCGAGTTGTCAGGCACGTGAACGGGGACTTAAAATTGTGCGTTGCAAGGAGTCCCATGATAGGTCAAAGCCCCCAGGTTCCCGAGCCGGCTGCGTTGCCGGCCGACGGCACCCGGCCGTCCGCAGGCGAGGCCGCACCGGCGGCCGCGCGCGAAATCGACGGCCGCCCCGGGCCGGAGCCGACCCGCTATGGGGACTGGGAAAAGAACGGCCGCTGCATCGATTTCTGATGCCGCGCCACCAGCCACGCGGCCCGGCGGCCGCACAGCCGAGACGATCCAGCGCATGAGCCCTCGCCCCCGTCCCTTGTCGCCGCATCTGCAGGTGTACCGCTGGCAGATCCAGATGGTGACCTCGATCCTGCACCGCGCCACCGGCGTCGTGCTTGCCGCCGGCGCGCTGCTCATCGCCGCCGGCCTGCTGGCGCTGATGCTCGGGCCCGAGGCCTGGGCCTGCTTCAGCGGCCATGCCGGAGCCTGGTACGGCAAGGTGTTCCTGTTCGGCTGGAGCTGGTGCTTCGCCTACCACCTGTGCAACGGCATCCGCCACGTGGTCCAGGACTTCGCGATCGGCTACAGCATCCCGGCCTTCATCCGCAGCAGCTGGCTGTCGGTGGTCGGCAGCCTGGTGCTTACCGCCCTGATCTGGGCTTGCGCGATGAACGGAGGTGCCGCATGAGCGCGAACGACAGGTTCCGCACCCCGCTGAAGAACGTGCGCGGCTGGGGCTCGGCCAAGACCGGCACCGAGCACTTCATCCACCAGCGCCTGACCGCCACCGCCCTGGTCCTGCTGGGCCTGTGGTTCGTGTGGTTCGTGATCGGCCTGGTCGGCAGCGACTATGCCGGTGCGGTCTACGCCGTGTCCCGGCCGTGGAACGCGATCCTGCTGGTCGGCTTCCTGGCCGTGATGTTCTGGCATGCCCAGCTCGGCCTGCAGGTCGTGCTGGAGGACTACATCCACCATTCGCTGCTCGCGCTGGTCCTGCAGACCGGCGTGAAGTTCGTCGCGGTGCTGGGCGCACTGGTCAGCCTCTTCGCCGTCGCCCGCATCGCGCTGGCCGGCTGACCGCCGCGCGCACAAGGAATCGATCCCGCATGTCCGTCTACAAGATCACCGAACACAAATACGACATGGTCGTCGTCGGCGCCGGCGGCGCCGGCCTGCGCGCCACCTTCGGCCTGGCCCAGAAGGGCCTGCAGACGGTGTGCCTGACCAAGGTCTTCCCGACCCGCTCGCACACCGTGGCCGCCCAGGGCGGCATCTCTGCCGCGCTGGGCAACATGGGCGAGGACGACTGGCGCTACCACTTCTACGACACCATCAAGGGTAGCGACTGGCTGGGCGACCAGGACGCCATCGAGTACATGTGCCGCGAGGCGATCCCGGCGATCATCGAACTCGAACACTACGGCGTGCCGTTCTCGCGCACCGAGGAAGGCAAGATCTACCAGCGCCCGTTCGGCGGCATGACCACCCGCTACGGCGAGGGCCCGCCGGCGCAGCGTACCTGCGCGGCGGCCGACCGCACCGGCCACGCCATGCTGCACACCCTGTACCAGCAGTCGCTGGCGCACGATGCGCGGTTCATGGTCGAGTACTTCGCCCTGGACCTGATCTTCGACGAGGAGGGCGCCTGCCGCGGCGTGCTGGCCCTGGACATGGCGGAGGGTTCGCTGCACCTGTTCCGTGCCCACGGCGTGGTCCTGGCCACCGGCGGCTACGGCCGGGCCTACTTCAGCGCCACCTCCGCCCACACCTGCACCGGCGACGGCGGCGGCCTGGTCGCGCGCGCCGGCCTGCCGCTGCAGGACATGGAGTTCGTGCAGTTCCACCCCACCGGCATCTACGGCGCCGGCTGCCTGATCACCGAGGGCGTGCGCGGCGAAGGCGGCATCCTGCGCAACGCCAACGGCGAGCGCTTCATGGAGCGCTACGCACCGCACTACAAGGACCTGGCCTCGCGCGACGTGGTGTCGCGCTCGATGACCATCGAGATCCGCGAGGGCCGCGGCGTGGGCGAGCACAAGGACCACATCCTGCTCGACCTGACCCACCTGGGCCCGGAAGTGATCAACGAGAAGCTGCCGGGCATCGCCGAAAGCGCCCACATCTTCGCCGGCGTCGACGTGACCAAGCAGCCGATCCCGGTGATCCCGACCGTGCACTACAACATGGGCGGCATCCCCACCAACTACCACGGCGAAGTGGTGCGCAAGGTCGGCAACGACAACGACGCGGTGGTGCCGGGGCTGTACGCCATCGGCGAGGCCGCCTGCGTGTCGGTGCACGGCGCCAACCGGCTGGGCTCCAACTCGCTGCTGGACCTGGTGGTGTTCGGGCGCGCGGTGGCCAACCGCTGCGCCGAAACGATCAAGCCGGGCGGTGCGCACAAGCCGCTGGCGGTCGACGCTTGCGAAAAGGCGCTGACCCAGCTGGACACGCTGCGCAACGCCGACGGCGACACGCCCACGGCGGTGATCCGCGACCGCATGCAGCGGACCATGCAGGCCGACGCGGCGGTGTTCCGCACCGAGAAGTCGCTGCAGGAAGGCTGCGCGAAGATGCAGGACATCTTCGCCTCGTTCGAGGACGTGAAGGTCTCCGACCGCTCGCTGGTATGGAACTCGGACCTGATCGAGACCTACGAGCTGCACAACCTGCTCTTGAATGCCGTCGCCACGATCAACTCGGCCGAGCAGCGCCACGAGAGCCGCGGCGCCCACGCCCGCGAGGACTACCCCGAGCGCGACGACGCCCACTGGCACAAGCACACCCTGGTCACGGTCGACGACAAGGGCCAGTGCAGCTTCGACTTCCGCCCGGTCCACATGTACACGCTCAGCGGCGACGTCGACGTGGTGCCGCCGAAGCCGCGCGTGTACTGATGGCCGCGATGCCGCGCCAGAACGCCCCTTCCCGCCAGGCGCGCTCCGTGCGCGCCGCGCGGACCGCCTGAGCCAACGAGAGCAGCCATGGCAGAGTTCAGCCTTCCGAAGCATTCCCGCGTCACCCAGGGCAAGCACTTCCCGGCCAAGGGCGCCAAGGACCCGCGCACGTTCAAGGTCTACCGCTGGAACCCGGACGACGACGCCAACCCGCGCACCGACACCTACGAGGTGGACCTGGCCGCGTGCGGGCCGATGGTCCTGGACGCGCTGATCAAGATCAAGAACGAGATCGACCCGACCCTGACCTTCCGCCGCTCCTGCCGCGAGGGCATCTGCGGTTCGTGCGCGATGAACATCGACGGCACCAACACCCTGGCCTGCACCAAGGCGATCAGCGACTGCGGCAAGGCCGAGGTGCCGATCTACCCGCTGCCGCACATGGACGTGGTCAAGGACCTGGTCCCGGACCTGACCCACTTCTACGCGCAGTACGCCTCGATCAAGCCGTGGATCCGCACCCAGACCCCGCCGCCGCCGGACCGCGAGCGGCTGCAGTCGCCGCAGGACCGCAAGAAGCTCGACGGCCTGTACGAGTGCATCCTGTGCGCGTGCTGCTCGACCTCGTGCCCGAGCTACTGGTGGAACGGCGAGCGCTACCTGGGGCCGGCGATCCTGCTGCAGGCCTACCGCTGGATTGTCGACTCGCGCGACGAGGACACCGGCGCGCGCCTGGACGACCTGGAAGACCCGTTCAAGCTGTACCGCTGCCACACCATCATGAACTGCGCGCGGACCTGCCCGAAGGGCCTGAACCCGGCATTGGCCATCGCCGAGATCAAGAAGCTGATGATGGAGCGCCGGGCCTGAGCCGCGCCGCGCTGCATCCGGTCCGGGCGCACGCACGATGAGTCACGCCCCGTGAGTGCCGGCGCCCCCGACCCGGACGCCGAACTGCGCCGCATCCGCTGGCGCTGCCGCCGCGGCATGCGCGAACTGGACCAGTTGTTCGAGCGCTGGCTGGCCCACGGCTGGACGGCTGCTTCCGAGGCCGAGCGCGGGGTTTTCCTACGCATGCTGGACTGCGAGGACGATAGGCTCTGGCGCTGGTTCATGGGCTACGAGGCCTGTCCGGATGCCGAACTGTCCGCCCTCATCGTCCGCATCCGCGCCCTGCCGGGTTGAGTGGCGCCCTTCGCGCTGGCTGGTCGCCGCGCTGCTGATCCTGTCGCTGCTGGCGCCGCTGTCGGTGCTCGGTGCCGAAGTGCCGCGCTGGCTGGCCTGGCCGCTGGCGCTGGCCGCGGCGGCCTGGGGACTGCGCCTGGCCTGGCGCGAAGCGGGCAGGGCGCCGCGCTGGCTGGTGCTGGCGGATCGGGCCACCGGCCCGGGCGATGGCATCGCCTCCCACGCCGGTCCCGATACCCTCGACGGCCGTCCACTGGCCCGCTGCGAGATCGCCTGGCGCGGGCCGCTGGCCTTCGTCCACGCCGTCGACGATGCAGGCCGCCACCAGCGCCTGACCTGGTGGCCCGACACCTTGCCGGCCGCGCGCCGGCGTGAACTGCGGCTGGCTGCCGCCGCGCGCGGCGCTTCGCGCCACGGCCGGCCGATGGCACCATAGCGGCCACAGCCCGCCGGGGAACGCCGGCAACGGATCCGCAACGGCCCATGTTCAAACCCGTCCCCGTGGCCATCGGCCTGCGCTACCTGCGCGCCAAGCGCCGCAACGGTTTCATCTCCTTCATCTCGCTGGCCTCGATCCTCGGCATCGCCCTGGGCGTGACCGTGCTGATCACCACGATGGCGGTGATGAGCGGTTTCCAGAAGGAGATCCGCGACCGCCTGCTGCAGTTCGCCGCCCACGCCACCGTGGTCGCCGACGGCGAGCCGATGCACGACTGGAAGTTCGCCGTGGACCTGGCCACCCAGGACCCGCGGGTGGCCGGCGCGGCGCCGTTCGTGGAGACCGAGGCCCTGCTGTCGGGCCTGCGCAAGCAGCCGGCCATGGTCCGCGGGGTGATGCCCGACATGGAACAGCGGGTCTCGGTGCTGGCGCAGAAAATGAAGCGTGGATCGGCCGACTCGCTGGTCGATGGCGGCTACAACATCCTGCTCGGCCAGGAACTGGCCCTGTTCCTGGGCGTGGGCGTGGGCGATCCGGTGATGGTGATGGTTCCCGAGTTCCAGGGCTCGCCGATGGGGGCGATGGCGCGCTACAAGCGCTTCACCGTCAGCGGCATCTTTTCGGCCGGGCACAACGAGATCGACAATGGCCTGGCCATCGTGCACATGGCCGACCTGCAGCGGTTGCTGCGCATGGACGGCGCCAGCGGCGTGCGGCTGATGATGCACGACATGAACCACGCCTACGACGTGGCCCGCGACCTGGCCCTGCAGCTGCCCGGCTTCTACCGGGTCACCGACTGGACCCGCGACAACGCCAACCTCTACCACTCGCTGAAGATGGAAAAGACGGTGATGGGCATCCTGCTGTCGCTGATCATCCTGATGGGCGCCTTCACCCTGGTGAACTCGCAGGTGATGCTGGTCACCGACAAGCAGGCCGACATCGCCATCCTGCGCACCCTCGGCCTGACCCCGGGCGGGGTGATGCAGGTGTTCATGGTCCAGGGCACGGTGATCGGCGTGATCGGCACCGTGCTCGGCTTCGCCGGCGGCGTGGCCCTGACCCGCAACCTGGAGCGGATCCTCGACGGGATCGAGGCGCTGTTCAACGTGACCCTGTTGCCGGAGGACGTGTACTACATCACCGGCCTGCCCACCGACATGCAGGCGAACGACGTGATCCTGACCCTGGTGGTGGCGCTGGCGATGAGTTTCTTCGCCACCCTGTACCCGGCCTGGCGCGCCGCACGCACCCAGCCGGCGGAGGCGTTGCGCTATGAATGAGCAGGCCGGTCCCGTGCATGCCGAAGGCGAGGCGCTGCGCGCCGAGGGCCTGGCCAAGACCTATGCCGAAGGCAGGCTCGAAACCCCGGTGTTCGACGGCCTGGACCTGCGGGTGGCCGCCGGCGAGACCGTGGCCATCGTCGGCGCGTCCGGCGCCGGCAAGAGCACCCTGCTGCACCTGCTGGGCGGCCTGGACACGCCCACCGCCGGCGAGGTCTACGTGGCCGGGCAGCGGATGTCGACGCTGTCCGACGCCCAGCGCGGCCGCCTGCGCAACCGCACCCTGGGCTTCGTCTACCAGTTCCACCACCTGCTGCCCGAGTTCACCGCACGCGAGAACGTGATGATGCCGGTGCTGCTGGCCGGCGGCGAAGTGGGGGAGGCCAGTTCGCGCGCCACCGCGCTGCTGGAAGCCGTGGGCCTGGGCCATCGCCTGGGCCACAAGCCCGGCGAACTGTCCGGCGGCGAGCGCCAGCGCGCGGCCGTGGCCCGGGCCCTGGTCAACCGCCCGGCCTGCGTGCTCGGCGACGAGCCCACCGGCAACCTGGACGCGAAGACCGCCGCCACCGTGTTCGAGCTGATGCTGGGCCTCAACCGCGCCCAGCGCACCAGCCTGGTCCTGGTCACCCACGACCGGCGCCTGGCCAGGCGCCTGGACCGGGTGCTGGAGCTGCATGAGGGCCGGCTGCGCGAATTGGCGCCGCAGGACCTGGGCGCGGACTGAGCCGGTCCCGGGCGGCGCCTGGGACGGGTCCGGCTCCCGGGGCGGGAGCCGGGACGCTGCCTACAGCCAGCCCCTGCGCCTGGCCGCCAGCCAGGGCGCGGCGGCAGTGACCGCCAGGACCAGCGGCCACAGGTTGCCGCCCTTGAAGGTGTAGGCCTCCAGGATTTCGACCAGCGCCTGCCCGCGCAGCAGCCCGAACGAGAACTCGAAGGCCAGGGTGAGGAGCAGCCAGCCAAGGCCGATCCACAGCAGCCCGCCGGCGCGCCTGACCGGCATCCAGGGCAGGCCCAGGTACGCCACCGCCAGGATGAGCGCCGCCAGGAGCAGGCCGCTGAGGGCGGTGCCCGCGAACGCGCCGATCCTGGGAATGAGCACCGCTTCGCGCAGCAGCCCGTTGGCGATCGCCAACAGCAGGATGAGGGTCCACAGGGCCAGGGCTTTGGCGGTGGTTTCGAGGGCCATGGTCGGATCAGTCCTTGCTCAGGTTCGCTCCCGATACCGGGACCCTCGGGTTGCCCGTGCCGCCCCGGCGCCTGCCGCCAGGCGCCGGGAGACCCATGCCCGCCCCTGCCGGGGCATTCAGCGCATCGCCGAACCGCCCTCGCGGTGCTGCTTCTCCAGCCACTCGCGCGAAGGCTCGTCGAGCGTGTCGCCGAGCATGCGCCGCACGACCACGAAGAACACCGGGATCATCAGCAGGCCGAGCAGGGTGGCGAACACCATGCCGCCGATCACGCCGGTGCCGATCGCGTGGCGCGAGTTGGCGCCCGCGCCGGTGGAGATGGCCATCGGCGTCACGCCCATGATGAACGCGAAGGAGGTCATCAGGATCGGGCGGAAGCGCAGGCGCGCGGCTTCCACCGTCGCCTCGCGCAGGGTCTTGCCGGCCTGCCGCTGCTCCACCGCGAACTCCACGATCAGGATCGCGTTCTTGGCCGCAAGACCAATGATCGTGATCAGGCCGATCTTGAAGAAGATGTCGTTCGGTAGCCCGCGCACCATGCTGAACACAAGCGCGCCGAGCATGCCCAGCGGCACCACCAGCAGCACCGCCACCGGGATCGACCAACTCTCGTACAGCGCGGCCAGGCACAGGAACACCACCACGATCGACAGCACCAGCAGCAAGGTGGCGGTGTTGCCGGCCAGGATTTCCTGGTAGGACATGCCGCTCCAGTCGTAGCCGAAGCCGGCCGGCAGGTCGTCGCGGACGATCCGTTCCATGATCGCCATCGCCTCGCCGGAGCTGTGGCCGGGTGCGGGGGAGCCGACGATGTTGATCGCCGCATAGCCCTGGTAGCGGTTCAGCGCCGGCGGGTTGGTGACCCATTCGGAACTGACCACGGTGCTGAGCGGGATCATCCGGCCGCTGGCCGGACTGGGCGTGTAGAAATTCTCCAGCGACTCGGCGCCGGTGCGGAACGGGGCGTCGGCACGCAGGTTCACCCGCTTGATCCGGCCCTCGTAGAAGAAGTCGTTGGCGTACACCGGCGCCAGCATCAGGCTGATGGCGTTGTAGATGTCGCCCAGGTCCAGGCCCATCGAGCGCGCCTGCACCCGGTCCACGTGCAGCTGCAGCTGCGGGGAGTCCTCCAGTCCGTTCGGGCGCACCCCGAACAGGGCGGGGTCCTTGGACGCCGCCCCCAGCAACTGGTTGCGGGCCTGGGTCAGGGCCTGCTGGCCCTGGCCGCTGCGGTCCTGCAGCCACATGTCGAAGCCGCCGAACTGGCCCAGGCCCTGCACGGTCGGCAGGTTGATCGCGAAGATCTGCGCGTCCTTGATCCCGAACAGCGCGCCGTTGGCCTGCTGGATGAACTCCGGCGCGGTGAGCTTGCGTTCGTCCCAGGGCTTGAGCCGGATGAAGGCCATGCCCACGTTCTCGCCGCCGCCGACGAAGCTGAAGCCGGCCACCTGCATCATGCTCTGGTAGCCCTCGATCTGCTCCAGCCGGCTGCGCATCTCGTCGAACACGCGCTGGGTGCGCGGCAGGGTCGCGCCCGGCGGCAATTGCACGATCGCCATCGCATAGCCCTGGTCCTCCTCGGGCAGGAAGCTGCCGGGCATGCGCGTGAACAGGAAGCCGCACAGCACCGCCAGCACCGCGAACAGCGCCATCCAGCGCGGCGCGTGCCTGATTGCGCCGCCGATGTGGCCGACGTAGGTGGTGCTGATCTTGCCGTAGTACTTGTTGAAGGTGCGGAACACCCAGTTGGAGTCGATGTGGTGGCTGGGCTTGAGGAAGGTGGCGCACAGCGCCGGGGTGAAGCCCAGGGCCAGGAACGCCGAGAAGGCCATCGCGATGGCGATGGTCAGGGCGAACTGCTTGTAGATCTCGCCGGCCGCGCCGCCCTGCAGCGCGCTGGGGATGAACACCGCGGCCAGGACCACGGTGATGGCCACCACCGCGCCGGTGATCTGGCCCATCGCCTTGACCGTGGCCTCGCGCGGCTCCAGGCCCTCCTCGGTCATGATCCGCTCGACGTTCTCGATCACCACGATCGCGTCGTCGACCACGATGCCGATCGACAGCACCATCGCGAACAGGGTCAGCTGGTTGATGGTGAAGCCAATGACCGACAGGCCCAGGAAGGTACCCAGCAACGCCACCGGGATGACCAGGGTCGGGATGATGGTGGCGCGGATGTTCTGCAGGAACAGCAGCATCACCAGGAACACCAGGACCACCGCCTCGAGCAGGGTCTTGACCACTTCCTTGATCGAGATCTTGACGAAGGTGGTGCTGTCGAACGGCGAGATCCAGGTCACGCCTTCGGGGAAGGTGGCCTGCAGCTCGTCCATCCGCGAGCGCACCGCATCGGCCACGTTCAGCGCGTTGGCGCCGGGCAGCAGCTGCACCGCGAAGCCGCCGGCCGGCTTGCCGTTGTACTGGGTGTCGAAGCCGTAGCCGCCCGGGCCGATGGTGACCCGGGCCACGTCGCGCAGGCGCACCGTGGTGCCGTCGGTGTCGGCGCGCAGGATGATGTCCTCGAACTGCTCGGGGCTGCTGAAGCGGCCCTCGGCCGAGACCGTGGCGGTGAAGACCTGGCCCTCGGGAGCCGGATCGGCGCCGACCGCGCCGGCGGCGAACTGCACGTTCTGGCCGCGGATGGCCTGCAGCACCTGGGTGGCCGACAGGCCGAAGCCCTGCAGCTTGCCCGGGTCCAGCCAGATGTTCATCGCGTACTCGGCGCCGAACTGGCGCACGCTGCCCACGCCCGGGATGCGCGAGATCTGGTCGATCACGCGCGAGCCGTTGAGGTCGTTGAGCTGGTTGCGGTCCACCGCCGGGTTGTCGGAGATCAGCGCCACCACCATCAGGAAGCCGGCGTTGGCCTTGGCCACCACCACGCCCTGCTGGGTCACCTCGGTGGGCAGCCTCGGGGTGGCCAGCGCGACCTTGTTCTGCACCTGCACCTGGGCGATGTCCGGGTCGGTGCCGGTGGCGAAGGTCAAGGTGATGCTGGCGCTGCCGCTGGCGCTGGAGGAGGAGTTGAAGTACAGCAGGTGGTCGATGCCAGTGAGCTGCTGTTCGATCACCTGGGTGACCGCGCGTTCGACGGTGGCTGCGCTGGCACCGGGATAGTTGGCGCTGACGGTGACCTGCGGCGGGGCGATGTCCGGGTAGGACTCCACGCCCAGGCCGAGGATCGCGATCACGCCCGAGAGCGAGATCAGGATCGCCACGACCCAGGCGAAGACCGGGTGGTTGATGAAGAACTTGGGCATGGGGGGCGGTCCTTACTCGCTCGGCGCGGACGTGCCGGCGTCGGCCTGCCCCGGTGCCCGGGCCGGCGCCTGGGCGGGTGTCCCGCCGTCGCCTGCGGGCTGCCACGGGATGGCGGTGGCCGGTGCGCCGTCCTGGACCTTCTGCAGGCCCGAGACGATCACCTTGTCGCCGGCGGCCAGGCCGGAGGTCACGATCCATTGCCCGTCCTGGACCGCGCCGGTGGCGACGTTGCGGCGTTCGACCTTGCCCTCGGCGTCGACGATGCGCACATAGGCGCCGTTGGCGTCGCGCAGCACCGCCTCCTGCGGGACCAGGAACGCCTCGTGGAGCTCGCCCAGCTTGGCCTTCAGGGTGACGAAGCTGCCCGGGAACAGTGCCTTGTCCGGGTTCGGCACCAGCGCGCGCATCGATACCGCGCCGGTGGCCGGATCGACCGTGGTGTCGGCGAAATCGAGCATGCCCGGTTCGGCATGGACCTTGCCGCCGGGCAGCAGCACCTCGACCGGGGTGTTGCCGGTGCCGGCCAGGGAGACATTGGCTGCCGCGCGCAGTTGCGACAGTTCGCTGGAGTTGATCGAGAAGTTGGCGTACAGCGGGTCGAGCTGGTCCACCGTGGTCAGCAGGGTGGCTTCGCCCTGGCCGACCAGCGCGCCCTCGGTGACCTGCTGCTTGCCGGCGCGGCCGGCGATGGGCGAGGCGACCGTGGCGAAATCGAGATTGATCTGCGCGCTGCGCACTCCTGCGCGCGCTGCCTCCACCGCGGCGGCGGCGCTGCGCTCGGCGGCGACGGCGTTGTCCAGGTCGCTCTGCGAGACGAACCTTTCCGGAGCCAGGCGGCGTGCCCGCTCGGCGGTGGCGCGGGCGTTGGCATAGCTGGCCTCGGCCTGCGCCAACTGGCCCCGGGCCACGCCGAGCGCGGCCTGCAGCGGGGCTGGGTCGATCTCGAACAGGACCTGGCCCTCGCGCACGTCGCTGCCTTCCTGGTAGGCCCGCCGCTGCAGCACGCCGGCCACCCGCGCGCGCACGTCGGCGCTGCGATAGGGGGTGAGGCGGCCGACCAGGTCGCGGGTCAGGGGCACGGTCTGCGGCCTGGCCTCGATCACCCCGACTTCCGGCGGGGGCGGGGTCTGCGCCTGTTCCTTGCCGCCGCAAGCGGTCAGGGCGAGCAGGCTGCAGGCCAGGAGGGAGGCGTGGGGGAGGCGCATGGGAACTCCGGAAAGGTCTGGGAGGTTCAGGAACGGGAAACAGGCGGGGCGAAGGCGCGCAGGAAACCGTCGACCGCGAATTCGGCCCACTGTGCCTGCGCCTGCGTGGTATCGCGGTGAGGAACCATGAAGCGTTGGCGGTCGAAGTCCAGGCCGACGATCATGCCCAGCAACAACTCGGCGGCGTAGTGCGGATCGTCATGGCGCAGCAGGCCGCGGCGCATGGCCTGCTGCAGCCAGGCCGCGATCCGCTCCTGCAGGGCGGCGATCACCGGCTCGTAGAGCGAACGCACGTCGTCCGGGAACTGGCAGGCCTGGGCGGTGACCAGCCGGGCGGTGCCGATGGTGCCGGGCGCGGACAGGCGCGCCAGGTGGTCGCGCGCGAACCCGACCAGGCTCGCGCGCAGGGTCTCGGCGTCGGGCTGGCCGGCCAGTTGCGCGGCCTTGTCGCGGACGTCGTCGCTGAGGACCTGCAGCAGCAGCGCCTGCTTGGAGCCATAGCGCGCGTACAGCGTCTGCTTGGAGCAGCCGGCGCGCGCGGCAACCGCGTCCATGCTGATCTGCACACCCTGCTCGCGCACCAGCCCGCGCACGGCATCGTGGACCTGGCGGTCGCGGGCGGCATCGGCCGTCCGCGCGGCGGGGAGGGAGGGGACGTGCATGGAGCTGGACTATACCGTCCAGTTCAATAATAGGGAAGAGGGCCGATTTACCGTGCTGCAACAAGGCATCGCCGGGATCGGCGGCTACAATGGCCCGATTCCACCCGTTCGGAGTTTCCAGCTCATGAAATCCCCCTCTTCCGAAGCCAAGCGGACCCGCAAGCCGGCCACCGGCCGGGCACCGGCGCGCGCCGCAGGCGGCAAGCCCGGCCAGTCCAGCGGCGAAGTCCAGGCAGGGGAGCGTTTCTCGCTGGAGCCTGTGTTCGCCGCCGCACGCCGCCAGGCACCGGCGGCAGGCCAGGCCGAACTGCAGGAGTTCCTGGGCGAGTTCTACCGCCGTCTGCAAGAGGACGAATACCCGCAGCACCCGCCGCAGGCCTGGGCGGCGATCGGCATCGACATGCTGGAGTTCGCGCGCAAGCGCAAGCCGGGCGTGGCCAACGTGCGGGCGTTCAATCCCTCCCTGAAGGAAGACGGCTGGGAGTCGCAGTACACGGTGCTGCAGATCGTCAACGACGACATGCCGTTCCTGGTCGACTCGGTGAGCATGGCCCTGGCCGAGATGGGCGTGGGCGTGCACGTACTCGGCCATCCGCTGGTGCGCATGTCCCGCGATCCGGCCGGCAAGCTGCTGGCGGTGGGCGAGGGCAAGGCCGAGTCGCTGATGTTGCTGGAGATCGACCGCCAGGTGCCGGCGGCGATGCGCGCCATCGAGCAGCGCCTGGCCGCGGTGCTGGACGAGGTCCGCGCGGTGGTCGCCGACTGGGGCCTGATGCGCGAGCGCATGCAGGTGCTGGCCGATGATCTGGCCACCCGGCGCATGCCGGTGGACGATACCGGCCGGCGCGAGGCGCAGGAGTTCCTGCGCTGGGCCGCGGCCGACCATTTCACCCTCTACGGTTACCGCGAGTACAAGGTGGTCAAGCAGGGCGGCGAGTCGGTGCTGGCGCCGGTCGAAGGCTCGGGCCTGGGCCTGATGCGCGGCAAGGACACCTCGGCGCCGCGGCCGGTGACGTCGCTGGCCGCGCACGGCCTCAACCGCGCCGGCTCCAGCGAGGCGCTGATCCTGACCAAGACCAATGCCCGCTCGCGGATCCACCGCAAGGGCTACATGGACTACATCGGCGTGCTCGAGTTCGACGCCAACGGGACGATCGTCGGCGAGCAGCGCTTCCTCGGCATGTACACCTCGGCCGCCTACAACCGCCGCCCGTGGGAGATCCCGCTGGTGCGCGAGCGCTTCGAGCACGTCATGCGCCGCAGCGGCCTGTCGCCGAACAGCCACAGCGGCAAGGCCCTGCGCCACATCCTGGAAACCCTGCCGCGCGAGGAACTGTTCCAGGCCGGCGAGGAGGAGCTGTACCGCACCGCGATCGGCGTGCTGAGCCTGCAGGAGCGGGTGCGCAGCCGCCTGTTCCTGCGCCGCGACCGCTACGGCCGTTTCTTCTCGGCCCTGGTCTACATCCCGCGCGAGCGCTTCAACACCGACGTGCGCCTGCGCATCGAGGCGCTGCTGAAGGACGCGCTGGGCAGCGACCAGGTCGACTCCAGCGTGGTCCTGGGCGAATCGCCGCTGGCCCAGCTGCACCTGATCGTGCGCCCGCGCGCCGGCGCCGCCACCGGCCTGGATACCGCCGAGCTGGAGCGTCGCCTGGCCCATCTGCTGCGCAACTGGCAGGACGACCTGCGCGAACTGCTGGTCGCCCGCCATGGCGAGGCCGAGGGCCTGCGTCTGGCCGGCACCTACGGCCGCGCCCTGCCGGCCGGCTACATCGAGGAGATCTCGCCGGAGCTGGCCGCCAACGACGTCGAGCAGCTCGCCGCGCTGGCCGGCCCGGACGACCTGCGCCTGAGCCTGCACGCGGTCGCCCGCGAGGGCAGCACCAACCTGCGCCTGAAGCTGTATCGCCAGGACCACGACATCCCGTTGTCGGACGTGCTGCCGCTGATGGAGAACATGGGGCTGAAGGTCATCACCGAGCACCCGTACCGGTTGTTCGCCAACCTGCCCGAGGGCGGCACCCAGCCGGTGCACATCCAGGACTTCGAGGTCGAGCCGACGGGCGGAGCGATCGACGTCGCTCGCCTCGCGCCGCAGTTCGAGCAGGCCTTCGCCGCGATCTGGGCGGGCCGCGCCGAGAACGACGGGCTCAATCGCCTGGTCCTGGCCGCCGCCCTGGACTGGCGCCAGGTGTCCCTGTTGCGCGGCTACTGGAAATACCTGCTGCAGACCGGGGTGCCGTTCTCGCAGAACTACGTCGAGGAGACCCTGGGCCGCTACCCGCTGCTGGCGCGCCTGCTGGTGGAACTGTTCGAGGCGCGCTTCCACCCGGCCACCGGCCGCGAGTCGAAGGCCGAGGTGCTGGCCGGGCAGCAGCGCCTGGTCGAGCAGCTGCGCGTGCTCGCCGCCGGCGACGAGACCGTGGTCAAGGTGCTGCAGGACGTGGTCGACGCGCGCGGCGCCGACCGCGCCGGCCAGGAGGCCGCGGCGCGCAACGCGTTGCTGAAGCTGCTGGACCGCGTTTCCAGCCTGGACGACGACCGCATCCTGCGCGGTTTCATCGGCGCGATCGACGCGACCCTGCGCACCAGCTATTTCCAGATGGGCGCCGACGGCCGCCCCGGCCACTGCATCAGCTTCAAGTTCGACTCGGCGCAGGTGCCGGACCTGCCGAAGCCGCGCCCGTACCGCGAGATCTTCGTCTACGGTCCGCGCGTGGAAGGCGTGCACCTGCGCTTCGGCCCGGTGGCCCGCGGCGGCCTGCGCTGGTCGGACCGGCGCGAGGACTTCCGCACCGAGGTGCTGGGTCTGGTCAAGGCGCAGATGGTGAAGAACACGGTGATCGTGCCGGTCGGCGCCAAGGGCGGCTTCTTCGTCAAGCAATCGCCGCCGGGCGGCGACCGCGACGCGGTCCAGGCCGAGGGCGTGGCCTGCTACAAGCTGTTCATCCAGGGCCTGCTCGACATCACCGACAACATCGTCGACAACAAGATCGTCCCGCCCCGCGACGTGGTCCGCCACGACCAGGACGATCCGTACCTGGTGGTCGCCGCCGACAAGGGCACGGCGACCTTCTCCGACATCGCCAACGGCCTGGCCCTGGCGCACGGGTTCTGGCTCGGCGACGCGTTCGCCTCCGGCGGCTCGGTCGGCTACGACCACAAGGGCATGGGCATCACCGCCCGCGGCGCGTGGGAGTCGGTCAAGCGCCACTTCCGTGCCCTCGGCCGCGACTGCCAGAGCGAGGACTTCACCTGCGTGGGCGTGGGCGACATGTCCGGCGACGTGTTCGGCAACGGCATGCTGCTTTCGAAGCACATCCGCCTGATCGCCGCGTTCGACCACCGCCACATCTTCCTGGACCCGGACCCGGATGCGGCACGCTCCTTCGCCGAGCGCGAGCGCATGTTCAAGCTGTCGCGCTCCAGCTGGGCCGATTACGACACCAGGCTGATCAGCAAGGGCGGCGGCGTGCATCCGCGCAGCGCCAAGTCGATCGAGATCACCCCCCAGGTCCGCGCGGCGCTGGGTCTGGCCGACGACGTGAAGTCGCTCTCGCCCAACGAGCTGATGTCGGCGGTGCTGAAGGCGCCGGTGGACCTGCTCTGGAACGGCGGCATCGGCACCTACGTCAAGGCCTCCAGCGAGCAGAACGCCGACGTCGGCGACCGCGCCAACAACGCCCTGCGGGTCAACGGTGGCCAGCTGCGCTGCCGGGTGGTGGGCGAGGGCGGCAACCTGGGCTTCACCCAGCTTGGCCGCATCGAGGCCGCGCACAACGGGGTCCTGCTCAACACCGACTTCATCGACAACTCCGCCGGCGTGGACACCTCCGACCACGAGGTGAACATCAAGATCCTGCTCAACGACGTGGTCCGCTCCAAGAAGCTGACCCTGCCGGCGCGCAACAAGTTGCTGGCCTCGATGACCGACGAGGTCGCGCGGCTGGTGCTGCTGGACAACTACCGGCAGAACCAGGCGATCAGCCTGATGGAACGGATGAGCGCCAAGCGGCTCGGCTCCAAGCAGCACTTCATCCGCACCCTGGAGCAGCAGGGCCTGCTCGATCGCCAGATCGAGTTCCTGCCTTCGGACGCGGAACTGTCGGCGCGCAAGGCGCGCGGGCAGGGCATGACCCGGCCGGAGCTGGCAGTGCTGCTGTCCTACTCCAAGCTGGTCGCGTTCCAGCAGCTGCTGGACTCGGACATTCCCGAGGATCCGTATCTGTCCAAGGAACTGCAGCGCTACTTCCCGGTACCGCTGCAGAAGAAATATGCCGCCGAGATGGAGCGCCACCGCCTCAAGCGCGAGATCATCGCCACCGCGGTGACCAACGCCACCATCAACCGGATGGGCGCGACCTTCCTGTTCCGCATGCAGGAGGACACCGGCCGCAGTCCCGCCGAGGTGGCCAAGGCCTACACCATCAGCCGCGAGACCCTGGACGCACGCACGCTGTGGACCCAGATCGATGCACTCGACGGCAAGCTCCCCGAGGCGGCGCAGATCGACGCCCTGCAGGTGGTTTGGAACCTGCAGCGCTCGTTCGTGCGCTGGCTGCTCAACCGCCCCGGACCGATGCCGAGCATCACCGCGGCGGTGGAGCGTTACCGCGATCCGTTCAACGCCATCCGCGAGGCCTCGGGCGTGCTGTCCGATTCGCAGCGCCCGGCCTACGAGGCCTCGCTGCGCGAATGGCGCGACAAGGGCATGCCGCCGAAGCTGGCCCAGCAGCTGGCCGAGCTGCCGTACCTGGAGCCGGCGTTCGACATCATCGAACTGGCCCATTCGCGCAAGCTCAAGCCGGTGGACGTCTCGCGCGTGCACTTCCGCCTGGGCGACGCGCTCAAGCTGCCGTGGCTGTTCGAGCAGATCGACGCGCTGGGCGTGGACGGGCGCTGGCACGCGGTGGCCCGCGGGGTGATGCGCGACGAGTTGTCGGCGCACCACCGGGTGCTCGCCGGCCAGGCGCTGTCGCAGCCGGGCGCCGACGCCGACGCCAAGGTGCGCAACTGGCTGCAGCGCGACGATGCGGCCCTGCGCTTCACCCTGGGCATGCTGTCGGAGTTGTCGGAGCAGGTGACCCTGGACTATCCGACCCTGTCGGTGGCGGTGCAGAAACTGGGCCAGCTCGCCGCGCGCGGCTGACCCGGCCGGCCCCGGAGTGGTGGATCACTCCGGGTCGTAGTCCAGGTTGGACGCCAGCCAGCGTTCGGCCTGGGCCAGCGGCACGCCCCTGCGGCGGGCGTAGTCGGCAACCTGGTCCTTGCCGAGGCGGCCGACCACGAAGTACTGGCTCTTCGGGTGACTGAAGTAGTAGCCGGAAACCGCCGCGGTGGGCAGCATGGCGAAGCTCTCGGTCAGGGTCATGCCGGCGGTGGCGCCGGCGTCGAGCAGCCGGAACAGGGTGGCCTTCTGGCTGTGGTCGGGGCAGGCCGGGTAGCCGGGGGCGGGGCGGATGCCGCGGTATCGCTCGGCGATCAGCGCCTCGTTGTCCAGCGACTCGTCCGCGGCGTAGCCCCAGAATTCCTGGCGCACGCGCTGGTGCAGGCGTTCGGCCAGGGCCTCGGCCAGGCGGTCGGCCAGGGCCTTGAGCAGGATCGCGTTGTAGTCGTCGTGCACCGCCTCGAAGCGAGCGATGTGCGGTTCGATGCCGATGCCGGCGGTCACGGCGAACGCGCCGATCCAGTCCTGCACGCCGCTGTCGCGCGGGGCGATGAAGTCGGCCAGGCAGAAATCCGGACGCTCCACCGGCTTGTCCACCTGCTGGCGCAGGAAATGCAGGGTGGTCGGCTCTCCGTCTTCCTGCGCGAGCACCACGTCGTCACCGATGCTGTGCGCCGGCCAGAGGCCGAACACGGCCTTCGCGGTGAGCCATTTCTCGGCGACGATCCGCTCCAGCATCGCGCGCGCATCGCGGTACAGCTCGCTGGCCTGCCTGCCGACGATCTCGTCCTCCAGGATCGCCGGGAACTTGCCGGCCAGCTCCCAGGCCTGGAAGAACGGGGTCCAATCCATGACCGGCAGCAGGTCCTGCAAGGGCCAGTCCTCGAACGCGTGCAGGCCCGGTAGCCGGGGTGCCGGCGGCCGATAGCCGCCCCAGCCGCCGTCGAACTTCTGCCCGCGCGCCTTGTCCAGCGGCACCAGCCGCTTGGCGTCGCCGCGGTTGCGGTGGCGCTGGCGGATCTCGGCGTAGTCGGCGTCGTTGGCGGCGACGAACTTCGTGCGCAGCTCCGGGCTGATCAGCGACTGGGCCACGCCCACCGCGCGCGAGGCGTCCTTCACCCACACGGTCGGCGCCTGGTAGTGCGGATCGATCTTCAGTGCGGTATGCGCGCGCGAGGTGGTGGCGCCGCCGATCATCAGCGGAGTGGTGAAGCCCTGGCGCTGCATCTCGCGGGCGACGTGGCTCATCTCCTCCAGCGAGGGCGTGATCAGTCCGGACAGGCCGACCAGGTCTGCGCCGACCTCGCGCGCGGTGTCCAGGATCTTCTGCGCCGGCACCATCACCCCCAGGTCCACGACCTCGAAGTTGTTGCAGGCCAGGACCACGCCGACGATGTTCTTGCCGATATCGTGCACGTCGCCCTTGACCGTGGCCATCACGATCCGGCCGTTGGACTTGCCGGCATCGCCGGTGCGGGCCTTCTCGGCCTCGATCCAGGGCAGCAGGTAGGCCACCGCTTTCTTCATGACCCGCGCCGACTTGACCACCTGCGGCAGGAACATCTTGCCGGCGCCGAACAGGTCGCCGACCACGTTCATGCCGTCCATCAGCGGACCTTCGATCACGTCCAGCGGGCGCGTGGCCTGCTGCCGTGCCTCCTCGGTGTCCTCCTCGGCCCAGGCATCGATGCCGTGGACCAGGGCGTGGGCCAGGCGTTCGCGCACGGGCTTGCGCCGCCAGGCCAGGTCCTCGGTCTTCTTCTCGCCCTTCGTCCCCTTGTACTTCTCGGCGATTTCCAGCAGCCGTTCGGTGCCGTCGGCGCGGCGGTTGAGGACCACGTCCTCGACCCGCTCGCGCAGCTCCGGGTCCAGGTCGTCGTACACCGGCAGCGCGCCGGCATTGACGATGCCCATGTCCATGCCGGCGGCGATGGCGTGGTACAGGAACACCGAGTGGATCGCCGCGCGCACCGGCTCGTTGCCGCGGAACGAGAACGAGACGTTGGACACGCCGCCGGAGACATGGCAGTGCGGCAGGGTGGCCCTGATGATGCGGGTCGCCTCGATGAAATCCACCGCGTAGTTGTCGTGCTCCTCGATGCCGGTGGCGATCGCGAAGATGTTGGGGTCGAAGATGATGTCTTCCGGCGGGAAACCGACCTCGTCCACCAGGATCCGGTAGGCACGGGTGCAGATCTCGACCTTGCGCGCGCAGGTATCGGCCTGGCCATCCTCGTCGAAAGCCATGACCACGGCGGCGGCGCCGTAGCGCAGGACCTTGCGCGCGTGCTCGACGAAGGCCTCTTCGCCTTCCTTGAGCGAGATCGAGTTGACCACGCCCTTGCCCTGCAGGCACTTGAGCCCGGCTTCGATCACCTCCCATTTGGAGGAGTCCACCATCACCGGGATCCTGGCGATGTCCGGCTCGGAGGCGATCAGGTTGAGGAACCTGACCATCGCCTTCTCCGAGTCGATCAGGCCCTCGTCCATGTTCACGTCGAGGATCTGCGCGCCGTTGTCCACTTGCTGGCGCGCCACCTCCACCGCCTCGGCGTAGCGGTCCTCCTTGATCAGCTTGCGGAACTGCGCGCTGCCGGTGACGTTGGTGCGCTCGCCGACGTTGATGAACAGCAGTTCCGGGGTGATGACCAGCGGCTCCAGGCCGGAAAGCCTGGTGTGGCGGGGGAGGGCCTGGCTCACGCAGCCTGCTCCAGCACTTGCCGGGGGCCTCGCGGCGGCAGCCCGCGCACCGCTTCGGCGATGGCGCGGATGTGGTCGGGGGTGGTGCCGCAGCAGCCGCCGACCAGGTTGAGCAAGCCCGATTCGGCGAATTCGCGCAGCACCTCGGCCATTTCCTCCGGGGTCTCGTCGTAGCCGCCGAAGGCGTTGGGCAGGCCGGCGTTGGGGTGCGCGCTGACGTAGAAGGGCGACACCTCCGACAGCGCCTCCACGTGCGGGCGCAGGTCCCTGGCGCCGAGCGCGCAGTTCAGGCCGATCGACAACGGCCGCGCGTGCGCCAGCGAGGCATGGAAAGCCTCGGCGGTCTGCCCGGACAGGGTGCGGCCGGAGGCGTCGGTGATCGTGCCGGAGATCATCACCGGCAGGCGCGCGCCGCGACCGTCGAAGGCTTCCTCGACGGCGTACAGCGCGGCCTTGGCGTTGAGCGTGTCGAAGATGGTCTCGACCATCAGCGTGTCGGCGCCGCCGTCGATCAGGCCTTCGACCGCCTCGCGGTAGGTCGCGCGCAGCTCGTCGAAGCTGGTGTTGCGGAAGCCGGGGTCGTTGACGTCCGGGCTGATCGAGGCGGTGCGGCTGGTGGGGCCGAGCACGCCGATGACGAAGCGCGGCTGGTCGGGCGTGGTCGCCTCCACCGCATCGCAGGCGTCGCGCGCGACCCGGGCGCCGGCCTTGTTCAGTTCGTAGACCAGGTGCTCCAGGTGGTAGTCGGCCTGGCTGACCGAGGTGGCATTGAAGGTGTTGGTTTCCACCAGGTCGGCGCCGGCCTCCAGGTAGGCGCGGTGGATGCCGGCGATCAGTTCGGGCCGGGTCAGCAGCAGCAGGTCGTTGTTGCCCTTCAGGTCGTGGCCGCAGTGCGGGCCGTGGCCCTCGTGGGCCGGATGATGGGCGCCATCGAAACCGTCGGCGAAACGCTCGCCGCGGTAGTCGGCTTCCTGCAGTTCGTGGCGCTGAATCATCGTGCCCATGGCGCCGTCGATGACCAGGATGCGCTCGTGCAATGCCCGTTCGAGCAGGGCCACGCGCCGCGGGTGCAGCCACGGCAGGCGATGGGACCGTGCCTGGTCCATGGCCTGGCTCACGGCTTGCTACCGATCAGCGAGATCACCTCGAAGTGCGGCGGGCGGCGCTCGCGGGTGACGGTTTCCAGGCTGGTGACTTCCAGTCCGGCCTTCTCGGCGAACCTGCGCAGCTCCTTGCCGGGGAAGCCCAGGTTGACGTGGCCGTAGGTCTCCACCACCGCCTTGTGCTCGTGCCGGGCCAGGCTGCTCAGCAGCAGGCTGCCGCCCTTGCGCAGCACCCGTGCGGCCTCGGCCACGGCCTGCGCCGGCCTGGCCGAGTAGGTAAGCGCGTGCATCAGCACCACCAGGTCGAAGCTGCCGTCCTTGAACGGCAGCGCGTGCATGTCGGCCTCGCGTACCTCGACATTGCGCAGCCGGCTCAGGCGCTCGCTGGCGGCGGCCACCACCCGCGCGCTGGTGTCGATGCACACGTAGCGGCGCGAATGCGGCGCCAGCAGTTCGGCCAGCACGCCGTCGCCGGAGGCGATGTCGAGCACGTCGCCGGTCTCCAGCAGCGGCAGGGCGCTGCGCGCCAGCGCTTCCCAGGTGCGGCCGGGCGAGTAGTGGCGCTCCATGTCGCCGGCCACGCTGTCGGCCCAGTTCTGGTCGGCGGCGCGCGCGGCCAGCACGGCGGGCAGGCGCTCGGCGTCCTGGCGCAGCAGCGGGTCGTCGCTGCCGGTGCTCAGCGCCTGCCACAGCGCGCGCTGGGCCGGGTCCAGCGCGGCCTCGTCGAAGCGGTAGTAGGCCGACACGCCGGCGCGGCGGTCGCGCACCAGGCCAGCCTCCTTGAGCCGGGCCAGGTGGGTGGACACGCGCGGCTGGGCCAGGCGGGTGATCGACGACAGCTCGGCCACGGTCAGTTCCTCCAGCTCCAGCAGGGCCAGCAGGCGCACCCGGGTGGCATCGGCGAACACCTTCAGCCGGACGGACCAGTCTTCGAGATCCATAAATATCTTCCTATCGCGATATAAAGATAATTGTTGCGTCCCGGCCTGCCCGCGGTCAAGCCGCGCACGCTGCAGGGGGCGCGATGGTTACAATTGGCACAGTTGCCAGGACCGGAGGGGGTCCCCGTGGATTTCAGCTTCACCGAAGAGCAGTTGATGCTGCAGGACGTCGCCCGCCGCATCGCCCAGGACGTGATCGCGCCCAGCGCCGAGCTCCACGACCGCACCGGCGAGTTCCCGCTGGCCAACGTCCGGTTGCTGGGCGAGAACGGACTGATGGGCATCGAGGTGCCGGACCAGTACGGCGGCGCCGGCATGGACCCGGTCGCCTACGTGCTGGCGATGATCGAGATTGCCGCCGGCGACGCGGCGCATTCGACCATCGTGTCGGTGAACAATTCGCTGTTCTGCGCGGGCATCCTCAAGCACGGCAGCGAGGAACAGAAGCAGACCTACGTGCGCGCGATCGCCGAAGGCCGCGAGATCGGCGCCTTCGCCCTGACCGAGCCGCAGTCCGGTTCCGACGCCACGGCCATGCGTTGCCGCGCGGTGAAGCAGGCCGACGGCAGCTTCGTCATCAACGGCAAGAAGAGCTGGATCACCTCCGGCCCGGTGGCCCGGTACATCGTGCTGTTCGCGATGACCGAACCGGACAAGGGCGCGCGCGGGATCACCGCCTTCATGGTCGATACCACCCGCGCGGGCTTCCATCGCGGCAAGACCGAGCCCAAGCTGGGCATCCGCGCTTCGGCCACCTGCGAGATCGAGTTCGCCGACTACGTGGCGCAACCGGCCGAGGTGCTGGGCAAGGAGGGCGACGGCTTCAAGATCGCTATGGGGGTGCTGGATGCCGGCCGCATCGGCATCGCTTCGCAAGCCATCGGGATCGCCAGGGCGGCCTACGAGGCGACGCTGGCCTACGCGAGGGAGCGCAAGGCCTTCGGCGCGGCGATCGGCACCTTCCAGATGACCCAGGCCAAGATCGCGGACATGAAGTGCAAGCTGGACGCGTCGCTGCTGCTGACCCTGCGCGCGGCCTGGCTGAAGTCGCAGGGCAAGCCGTTCTCGGCCGAAGCGGCGATCGCCAAGCTGACCGCTTCGGAGGCGGCGATGTGGATCACTCACCAGGCGGTGCAGATCCACGGCGGCATGGGCTATTCGAAGGAGATGCCGCTGGAGCGGTATTTCCGCGACGCCAAGATCACCGAGATCTACGAGGGCACCTCGGAGATCCAGCGCCTGGTCATCGCGCGCGCGGAAACCGGGTTGCGCTGAGGCCGGAGTCCATGCATCGATCCAGAATGGGGCCGGATTCCGGCCCCGTTTCTCTTTCCGGGGTCGCATGCACGAGGATCCAGGCCCAAGGCCCGGGGCCGCCGCCGGCGCGTTTCTCCGCCAAGCCGCCAGCGCCGATGCCCAGGCGCTGGCTTCAGTCACTGCGGCCCGGCGTGCGCCGGGACCCGGGTGCTGGCGGCTCTTTCGCCGCCGCGCACGATGGATTCAAATGACCGGATGGCTCGTGGTGTATGGCAATGACGGCAGATGAGGCCGCCACGTTGAATGGCCGGCGCAGTGCGCTGCGACGGCTGCTGCCATGGCTGCGCTGGGGCGCGGTGGCGGTCCTGGTCGCGGTGTTGGTGCTGGACCTGGCCTTCCCGCCCCCGTTGCCGCGCGCTTCCGGCAGCGCCAGTGTGGTGGTCGCCGCCGACGGCGCGCCGCTGCGCGCCTTCGCCGACGACGAGGGCGTGTGGCGCTATCCGGCCGATCCAGGCGCCGTGTCACCGCTGTACCTGCAGGCCTTGCTGAACTACGAGGACCGCTGGTTCCGCTGGCACCCGGGGGTCAACCCGCTGGCCATGGCGCGCGCCGCCGGGCAGTGGCTGCGCAGCGGCGGCATCGTTTCCGGCGGCTCCACCCTGACCATGCAGGTCGCGCGGATCCTCGACGGCGGCGACACCCGCAGCGTGGCGGGGAAGCTGCGCCAGGTCGCGCGTGCGCTGCAGCTGGAGGCGCGCCTGTCCAAGGACCAGATCCTGCAGCTGTACCTGGAGCGGGCACCGTTCGGCGGCGCCATCGAAGGCGTGGAGGCGGCCAGCTGGGCCTATCTGGGCAAGCCGGCCTCGGGCCTGTCGCACGCCGAGGCCGCGCTGCTGGCGGTGCTGCCGCAGGCACCCAGCCGGTTGCGCCCGGACCGCCATCCCGACCAGGCGCGCAGCGCGCGCGACAAGGTGCTGGCGCGGATGCAGGCGCTGGGCGTGTGGACCGCGGAGCAGGTCGAGGACGCAAGGGTCGAGCCGGTGGTGGCGCGCTCGCTGCAGGTGCCGGTGCATGCGGCGCTGCTGGCCCAGCGCCTGCGTCAGGCGCGACCGGGCGCGCAGCGCATCGCCACCACCCTCGACGCCGACTTGCAGCGCGCGCTGGAGGAGCGGGTGTCGGCCTACTTCGCCGCGCTGCCGCCGCGCACCTCGGCCGCGCTGCTGGTGGTGGACAACGCGAGCATGGAGGCGCGTGCCTATGTCGGCTCGGTGGCGTTCGGCGACCGCGAACGGTTGGGCCACGTGGACATGGTCCGGGCCTGGCGCTCGCCGGGGTCCACGCTCAAGCCGTTCCTGTACGGCATGGCCCTGGACGACGGGCTGATCCATTCGGAAAGCCTGCTGGTGGACGCGCCGCAGGATTTCGGCGGCTACCGGCCGGGCAACTTCGGCGAGGCGTTCAACGGGCCGGTCAGTGCCGCCACCGCGTTGCGGCTGTCGCTGAACGTGCCGGCGGTGGACCTGCTCGACCGGGTCGGCCCGGCGCGCTTCGCCGCGCGCCTGGACCACGCCGGCTTGCCGCTGCGCTTCCCGCGCGGGACCCGGCCCAGCCTGGCGCTGATCCTGGGCGGAACCGGCGTGCGCCTGGAAGACCTGGTCGGCGCGTTCGCGGCGTTCCAGCGCGGCGGCGTGGCCGCGCAGGTGCGCTATACCCCGGACCAGGCGCAGGCCGAGCGCCGGTTGCTGTCGCCGGGCGCGGCCTGGATCGTGCGCGAGATCCTGCAGTCGAACCCGCGTCCGGGCCAGGCGCCGGCGGTGTTCGACACCGCTGCGCGGCCGGCGGTGGCGTGGAAAACCGGCACCAGCTACGGCTTCCGCGATGCGTGGGCGATCGGCGGTACCCGTCGCTACACGGTCGGGGTCTGGGTCGGGCGGCCGGACGGGACGCCGCTGCCGGGGCAGTACGGCGCGATCACCGCGCTGCCGCTGCTGCTGGAGACCATCGACAGCCTGCCGCGTGCGCCGGGCGACGCCGATCCGCTGCCGCGCCCGGAAACGGTGGAGCAGGCCGAGGCTTGCTGGCCGCTGGGCCTGGCCGCGGTCGATACGGCGCCGGACCTGTGCCAGCGCCGCCTGCGCGCCTGGCGCCTGGAGGGGGCGATGCCGCCGACCTTCGCCGAACGCGACGCG
>JAFLEA010000069.1 GCA_017302035.1 Lysobacterales bacterium | reverse complement strand
AAACTGTCGTAGTGATCGTCGCTGTAGTACCACTCTCGCGGCGGATCGCCGCCGGTGACGATCCGCCGCGCTCCGCGATGCGACAGGCCCGGCGTGGGCACGGTGTATTCGCGGTAGTAGCCGTGCTCGCGTCGCGGCAAGCGGCGCTCGCGGTTGCCGAACACGCTGCCGTCCTGGCGATGCGGGAACGCCGCGCCCTGCTGGATCCTGCGGATCACCGGCGCCGCCTCGGGCGGCAGGAAGTCGGGCAGGGCGCCGGCCTGGCGGCGCGGTTCGGTCCCGGGGATGCCGCGAACGGGCCGGGCCGGGCCGGCATCGCGCGGCGACTGGACCACGGTCCTTCCGCCGTCCTGCTGGGCCTGGGCCGGCGGGTCGGGGCGCGGCCCTGGTTCCGGTCCCCGCGCACCCGGCAACAACAGCCAGCCCAGCACCGCCAGGACGATGACCACGGCGAGCAACGGGAGCGGGCGGTTGCGCATGCATTCGGTCCACGGCCGGAACCGGACCAGTATGCGCGAGCGTGCAGGGGCTTTGCTTGAACGGCCACCCAGCGCCGGGCGGGGGTTTCACGCGCCGGCAACCGGGTGCACGGCATGCTGGGCGCCAGACCCGCGGCCGCTGCAATGCAGCGTCCCTGCCGGCGACTTGGTCCGGCGCGCCGTCGTCCCTAAACTGTCGCTTGCCGCCCGGCACCGCCGGGCATCGTTCCACAAGGAGACCACCGTGGCCTATACCCTCCCCGAACTCCCGTATGCCTACGATGCGCTGGAACCGCACATCGATACGGAAACGATGAAGATCCACCACACCAAGCACCACCAGACCTACATCAACAACATCAACGCGGCGCTGGAAGGCACCGAGTACGCGGACCTGCCGGTGGAGGAACTGGTGGCGAAGCTGAAGACGCTGCCGGAGAACCTGCAGGGCCCGGTGCGCAACAATGGCGGCGGCCATGCCAACCACAGCCTGTTCTGGACGGTGATGTCGCCCAAGGGCGGCGGTGAGCCGAAGGGCGGGGTGGCCAAGGCGATCGACAGCGACGTGGGCGGCTTCGAGAAGTTCAAGGACGCCTTCACCAAGGCGGCGCTGACCCGCTTCGGCAGCGGCTGGGCCTGGCTGAGCGTGACCCCGGACAAGAAGGTGGTGGTGGAGAGCAGCGCCAACCAGGACAGCCCGCTGAGCGACGGCAACACGCCGATCCTGGGCCTGGACGTGTGGGAACACGCCTACTACCTGAAGTACCAGAACCGCCGCCCGGAATACATCGGCGCGTTCTTCAACGTGATCGACTGGGACGAGGTCGAGCGTCGCTACCAGGCCGCGGTGAAGTAACCCGCGCCGGCCTTCATCCGCAACCAACGCCCCGGTCCTGCCGGGGCGTTGCCGTTCCGGCGGGCGCACTCCTCCGGTTTCCGACAGGAATCCGGCCGTCAGGCCCACAGCACCATCGGAAACGACGGTGACGTGCGGGGCATGACCTTGCCTATGCTGCGTTCGTCCGATCGGAGGAAGGCGAGGCATGTCCCAGGAGCTGTTCCGCAGGGAGGCGCTGCAGGCGCGGCGCAGCGGCTGGCTCGGCGCGATCTCGCTGGCCCAGCCGCTGCGGCTGTGGCTGCTCGCGCTGCTGGCCGCGCTGGCGGCGCTGGCCGTCGTCGCGTTCCTGGTCCTGGGCACCTATACCCGCCGCTCCACCGTCGCCGGACAGCTCGTGCCCGCCCGGGGGATGGCCACGGTGCTCGCGCCGGCCACCGGCGTGCTCGGCCGTCTTGACGCCGGCGAAGGCCAGCGCGTGGATCCTGGCCAGGTACTGGCCGTGGTCGCGGTGCCGCGCGCTACCCCGGCAGGCGGGGACACCCAGGTCGCGCTGGAATCGCGCCTGGCCCAGCGCCAGGCCGGCCTGCAAGCGGTGCATGAGGCCCAGCAGGGACAATTGCAGGCCCAGGGCGACGGCCTGCGCGCGCAACTGGCCGCGGCCCGTGGCGAACTGGCGCAGACCGAGGCCGAAGTGGTCACCCGCCAGGCCCAGGCGCGCATCGCCCGGGAGACCCTGGAGCGCCTGCGCCAGTTGCAGGGCGGCCAGTACGTGAGCCTGCTGCAGATCAAGCAGCAGGAGTCGGTCGTACTGGACCACGCCGGGCAGGCGCAGGCCCTGCAACGCCAGGTCATCGGCACGCGCCGCGGCATCGCCCAACTGGAGCAAGCCCTGGGCGAATTGCCGGGCCAGCAGCAGGCCGTGGCCGCCGCCTGGCGGCGCGACCTGGCCCAGCTGGAGCAGGAACGGGTGCAGACCCAGGCCCTGGGCGCGCTGGCAGTGAGTGCGCCGGTGGGCGGAATCGTCGCTACCCAGATGGTCAAGCCGGGCCAGGCGGTCCAGGCCGGCCAGCCCCTGCTGAGCCTGCTGCCGGGCGACGGCCGGCTGGAAGCCGAACTGCTGGTACCCAGCCGCGCCATCGGGTTCATCGTGCCGGGTGATCGGGTGTTGTTGCGCTACCAGGCGTATCCGTACCAGAAGTTCGGCCACCAGCGCGGCACCGTGCAGCGGATCAGCCGCAGTGCGCTGGACAGCGGTGGATCCGGCCTGCCGGTCGGCCATGCGTCGCCGAGCCAACCGTACTACCGGGTCACCGTGGACCTGGCCGAACAGGCGGTGATCGCCTACGGCAAGCCCGAGCCACTCAAGCCGGGGATGCTGCTGGAGGCGGACATCCTCGGCGAGCGGCGGCGGCTGATCGAATGGGTGTTCGAGCCTTTGTATTCGCTCAAGGGGCGTGTGGGCGATGGCTGAGCATCCGGGGCGATGCCAGGGACGGGCGGATCCGGACGGCCGCCCCATGCAGGGAGGGGATTGGGGATCTCATGAAAGCCATCGTTCAATCCGAGGCCGCCGAGTGCGGACTCGCTGCCCTGGCGATGGTGGCCGACGCGCATGGCCTGCGGGTCGGCTTGCCGGAGCTGCGCAGGCGCTTCCCGATGTCGCTCAAGGGTGCGCGGCTGGACCATCTGATCCGCATCGCCCAGCAACTGGGTTTCTCCACCCGCCCGCTGCGGCTGGACCTGGAAGACCTGGGCAGGTTGCGCCTGCCGTGCATCCTGCACTGGAACCTCAACCACTTCGTGGTCCTGGCCCAGGTCGACCGATCGAAGGCCATGATCCTCGACCCGGCACTGGGCGAGCGGCGGATGGCGCTGGCTGAGGTATCGGACCACTTCACCGGCGTGGCCCTGGAGCTGGCGCCCGCCGCCGAGTTCAAGCCGCAGCAGGCCGCGCCTTCGGTTTCGGCCCGCCAGCTCACCGGCCCCATCCGCGGCCTGTGGCCGGCCCTGGGCCAGATCCTGGCGCTGTCGGTCGCCCTGCAGGTGTTCGTGGTCCTGGCCCCGTTCTTCATGCAGTGGGTGGTGGACCAGGTGCTGGTCTCGGCCGACAAGGACCTGCTGACCGTGCTGGGCCTGGGCTTCGGCCTGGCGCTGCTGCTGCAGATCGGCATCGGCCTGCTGCGTGGCGGGTCGGTGGTGTACCTGTCCACCCGACTGGGGCTGCAATGGATGGGCAACGTCTTCGCCCACCTGCTGCGGCTGCCATTGGACTACTTCGAGAAACGCCACCTGGGCGACATCATCTCGCGCATGGCCTCGGTGCAGGCCATCCAGCACACCCTGACCACCAGTTTCGTCGAGGCGATCATCGACGGGCTGATGGCCGGGGTCACCCTGGCGCTGATGCTGGTCTACAGCTGGAAGCTGGCCCTGGTGACACTGCTGGCAGTGACGCTGTACCTGGGTATCCGCTGGCTGGCCTACCGGCCGGTGCGCGCCGGCACCGAGCGGCAACTGGTCGCCGGTGCCCGGCAGCAGACCCACCTGCTCGAATCGCTGCGCGGGATGCAGAGCCTGAAGGTGGCCGGGGAGGAGCCCCTGCGCCGCGCCACCTACGAGAACCTGATGGTGGACACGGTCAACCAGGAGGTGCGGCTGGCGCGCCTGGGATTGGGCTTCAACGGTGCCAGCCAGCTGGTGTTCGGGATCGAGCGCATCGCGGTGATCTGGATCGGCGCGCTGCTGGCGATGGACAACGTGTTCTCGGTGGGCATGCTGATCGCCTACCTGGCGTACAAGGACCAGTTCGCCGGGCGCGCGGCCGGGCTGATCGACAAGGGCGTGGAATTCCGCATGTTGCGCCTGCATGGCGAGCGCCTGGCCGACATCGTGCTGACCCCGCCGGAGGAGGCGCTGGAGCGGCCGGAACTGCCGCCCCCGGCGCAGCCGCGGATCGAGGTGGAGGGGCTGGGGTTCCGCTACGGCGAGGGCGAGCCCTGGGTGCTGAAGGACTGCAGCTTCACCGTGGAACCGGGCGAGTCGGTGGCCATCGTCGGGCCCTCGGGCTGCGGCAAGACCACCCTGGTCAAGCTGGTGCTGGGATTGTTGCAACCGACCGAGGGCGTCATCCGCATCGGCGGCCAGGATCTGCGCCAGGTCGGTCCGCGCACCGTGCGCTCCATCGTCGGGGCGGTGATGCAGGACGACCGACTGTTCGCCGGCAGCGTGGCCGAGAACATCGCCTTCTTCGATCCGATCCACGATCAAGTCCGGATCGAGGCGGCGGCCAGGCTGGCGGCGGTGCACGAAGAGATCGCGGCGATGCCGATGGGCTACCACGGCCTGATCGGCGACATGGGCTCGAGCCTCTCGGGTGGGCAGAAGCAGCGCCTGATCCTGGCCCGGGCCCTGTACCGGCAACCGAAACTGCTGTTCCTGGACGAGGCCACCAGCCACCTGGACGTGGGCAACGAACGGCTGGTGAACGAGGCGGTAAAGCGGCTGCAGCTGACCCGGGTGATCGTGGCCCATCGCCCCGAGACCATCGCCAGCGCCGACCGGGTGCTGGTGATGGAACAGGGCAGGATCGCGCAGGAGTTGCGGCCGCAGGCGGTGGCGGCCTAGATCGGAATCATTGCAGCACGGTGGCCTTCTTGCGATTGTCGCCGGAGTCGCGGTCGATGAGCTTGTTGTACGGGTCGATGCCGGCCTCGTAGGGCAGTTCGTCGACCACCAGTTCCAGGGTGGTGTCGGCCTGGGTGATCCGGTGCTTCTGCAGGTACAGCACCTTCTCGTCGGCCTCCTTGCCGCCCGGCGGTCGCGCGAACACGCCGATGTCCACCAAGGTGTCGATCGGCTCCTGGGTTTCCTTGCCCTTGCCGTCGGTGGAGACCTTCTCCGCGTGCACCTTCAGGGTGACCACATACTTGCCGTCATCGCGCTTGCGCACGTCGGCCGTCTCCACCCGATGGTTCCAGAACACGATCCGCTCGAACAGGTCGCGGATGAACCCGTGGTATTGAGGGTCGGTGCGCGCGTATAGCAGATCGAGGAAGTCGCGGGTGGTCGGGTAGGGCGGGCCCTTGCCGCCCCACTGGGCGAGGAATTCGGCCAGCACCGAGTTCAGCTTGTCCTCGCCTATGGCGTCGCGCAGCGCGTAGAACACCACCGAGCCCTTGTTGTAGTGGATGTACTGCTGGTTCTCGTTCAGTGCCAGCGGCAGTTCCTCGCCGCGCTCGGTGGCGCGGCTGCGCAGGTAGTTGTCCAGTTCGTACTTGAGGAATCGGCGCATCCGCGCCGGGCCGTACTCCTTCTCCATCACCATCAGCGCCGAGTACTGGGCCAGTGATTCGGACAGCATGGTCGCGCCCTGCACGTCGGCGCCGATCAGCTGGTGCGCCCACCACTGGTGCGCTGCTTCGTGCGCGGTGACATAGAACACGTAGTCGATGGCTTCCTTGTCGCGCAGGTCGGCGATGAAGCCGATCGATTCCGAGTACGGGATGGTCCCGGCGAAGGCCTGGGCGAACGAGGCGTAGCCGGGGAACTCCAGGATCCGGAACTGGCGGAATTGGTAGGGCGAGAAGTTGCGGCTGTAGTAGTCCAGGGACTTCTTCGCCGAGTCGATCATCCGCGGCACGTTCCAGGCGTGGGCCGGGTGGTGGTAGACCTCGATGGCCACGTCGTTCCAGTGGTCGTGCGCCACCTGCCAGTCCGCCGACAGCCAGGAGAAGAACGGCAGCAGCTTCGCCTCGGACTTGTAGTGGAAATAGCGGCGGCCGTCCTGTTCCCATTCGCGCTGCAGGTAGCCGGGCGCCAGCGCGATCTGGTCGCCGCTGGTGGATACCACGGTCTCGAAGTCCACCCGGTCGCCCGTGGTGGTCAGGTAGTTGTTCCGGCGCGCGGCCGCGTCGTCGATCGGGTTCATCCGCGGCAGCACCGGCAGGCCCTGCTTGCGCCGCTCGTTGCGGTCCTGCAACTGCCGGCGCTCGCTGTAGCCGAACTGGGGCAGGGCGGCATAGTTGTTGAAGAAGGTGCCGTTGTAGACCACCGCGGTGCTGCCGCCATCGAGCGGGAAGCCCTCGGGGCGGCTGGACAGTTCGAACCGGAAGTCCATTGCCGCGCCCGGGGCCAGCGGCTCGGCCAGCCGGTAGATGGTGTAGCCCTGGACCTGGTCGGCCTTGACCACCGTGTGCGGGCCGAACTCCAGGCTCCGCACCTCGATGTCGGGGTCGATCGCGACGTGCAGTTCGGCGATCGGTTGGTCGGTGCGGTTCTCCAGCCGGTAGCGGCCGCGCAGGTCGACCCGCCGCTGCTCCGGGAAGATGTCCACCTCGGTGCTGATCGAGGCGATGCGCGGTTGCGGCAGGTCCTTGTACTGGCGGTAGTCCTTTTCGTATTGGGCCGCGCGCTCCTTGGCCAGGTCGCCCGGCACGTATTCGTTGAGCACGTTGGTGTTGTAGAAGATCCAGCCGCCGAGCGCGGCGAACAGCAGCAGCGAGCCGGCCAGGGTCGCCAGCACCGGGCCGCGCAGACGGGCACGGGCCTGGCGCAGGCGGTCGCGCAAGGCCAGCGAGGTGCCGCGCGGCCAGAACAGCAGCGCCACCGCCAGCAGCGCCACCGCGAACGCGGCCCAGTAGCCGCGCAGCAGCAGGTGCGGGCCGACGAAATGGCCGTACTGGTTCATGTCCGAATACGGGATCGGCGTGGCCGAGCCGTAGCGGTACAGCAGGTGGTCCAGGTCGAGCATGCCCATGGTCGCGCGCGCGACCAGGTACACGATCATCAGCAGGTAGCCGATGAACTTGTTGCCGCTGACCGCCTGCAGGAACACCGCCAGCGCCGCCATCAGCACGAACGGGATCGCCGCCAGCGCCAGGCCCTTCAGGTACAGCAGCGGCTCGAACGCGGTATAGCCGTGGCCCAGCTGCCAGCCGGCGCTGAACAGCGCACCCGCGAGCAGGAAGGCGACCACCAGGCCGACCAGCGCGGTCAGCTTCGAGGCCAGCGGGATCCAGTCGGGCAGGGCGTAGGCGTCGGTGGCCTCGGCCACGCGCAGGCTGCGTTCGCGCCAGACCAGTTCGCCGGCGTAGAAGGTGGTGATGATGATCAGGAACAGGCTCATCCCGCCCTCGAGCGTGGAGAGCATGCGCCGGGTGACCGGATACAGCTCGGTGCCGAACATGGTCGAGCCGAACTTGAGCACGGTGAAGACCATCAGCAGGCCCAGCACCAGCATCACCAGGAATGGCGCGCTGGTGAGCGCACCGCGCAGGTCGAAAGCGGCCAGGTGGCGGTACTGGGTCCAGCGTGCGGCCGCGTTCTCGCGCAGGGTCACCGCGGGCAAGGCTAGGGTCGTGCCGGCGGCCGCCAGCCCAGGCGCAGCAGTCGCCGCCGGTGCCACCGCCTCGGCCTTGCGCCGGCGCAGCACGATCCCTTCGCGATCGGCGCGGAACAGGCGGAATGCCGCGAACAGCAGCAGCATGGTCGCCGCCAGCCACAGCGCGCGATTGCCCAGCAGCAGGCCGGTCAGCTCCGGCAGCTGGCTGTTGTACTGCGCGCTGGACCAGTAGCGGATGTGCTCGCCTATCGCAGTGGTGCCGGAAGGATCGAGCAGCGCACCGACCCAGCGTGAGTCCAGATCCTGGGTCAGGAAGCCCGAGGCGGTCCACAGCACGAAGAATCCGATCACGCCGATGTAGCTGTACAGCATCGACCGGGTCAGGGTGGCCAGCAGGAACAGCAACGCCGACAGGAACAGCAGGTTGGGGATCACCAGCACCCCGAATCCCCAGGCATAGGCGGCCCACGGGGTCGGCCCCAGCCGGGCCTGGTCCAGCCACGGCATCAGGCTGCCCAGCCACAGGCCGAGGGCGGTGGCCAGCATGATCGCCAGGCTGGCGAGGAAGCCGCCGCCGAAGCGCCCGAGCAGGTAGTCGCGCTTGCGCATCGGGGTGGCAAAGAAGAGTTCGGCGGTGCGTTGCTCGAAATCGCGCAAGGCGATACCGGCGACGAAGATCGTGGTCAGCAATACCGCCAGCACGCTGAAGGTGCCCAGCAGGACGATCACCACCGCCGGTGCGTTGCGCATGATGTTGCCGACGCCGCCGCCGAAGCTGACGTCGTCCGAGGCCATGCTGCCGAAGCCCAGCAGGGCGAATACCAGCAGCACGATCCAGAACACGCCGTTGCGCAGCAGCAACCGGCTCTCGAAGGCGAGCAGATGGCGCAGCATGGCTCAGGCCGCCTGCGCCGGAGCCGCCGCCAGCGCGACCTTGCGCAGTTCCCCGAAGTACACGTCCTCCAGGTTGGCCGGCACCGCGGCGAAGCCTGCACCCGGATCGGCATCGGCGAGCACGTGCACCACCGGCTGCCCGCCGACCAGGCGCGAGGACAGCACTGCATGCTGCCGGATGACCTCGTCCAGTTCGGACTTTTCCACCCGCTTGCGCCAGATCCGCCCTTCCAGCGAGCGGATCGCCTCGCGCGGTTCGCCGGCCAGCCGCACTTGCCCGGACGCGATGATCGCCATGCGTGGGCACAGATCGGTCACGTCCTCGACGATGTGGGTGGACAGGATCACCACCGTGTTCTCGCCGATCTCGGCCAGCAGGTTCAGGAAGCGGTTGCGCTCCTCCGGGTCCAGGCCGGCGGTGGGCTCGTCGACGATGATCAGCGAGGGCTGGCCGATCAGCGCTTGTGCAATGCCGAAGCGCTGGCGCATGCCGCCGGAGAAAGTGCCCAGCTTGCGCTTGCGCACGTTCCACAGGTTTACCTGGCGCAGCAGCGCCTCCACCAGTTCCTTGCGTTCCTTGCGCGCGGTCACGCCCTTGAGCACGGCGAAGTGGTCGAGCATGGCCTCGGCCGAGACCTTCGGATACACGCCGAATTCCTGCGGCAGGTAGCCCAGCCGACGTCGCGCCCCGGTCTTGTCCTTGAGCACGTCCAGCCCGTCCAGGTGGACGCTGCCGGTGTCGGCCTCCTGCAGGGTGGCGAGGGTGCGCATCAGGGTGGACTTGCCGGCACCATTGGGGCCGAGCAGGCCGAACATGCCACGCGGCACGTCCAGGGTGACGTCCTTGAGCGCCTGCACGCCATTGGCGTAGGTCTTGGACAGCGAGTGGATCTCGAGCATGCGGGTGTCCTTGCTTCAATGGGCGTGCTTCGATGCGTGGCCGATCCTGCCGGTTCCGGCGCGATGGCGCCATCGGCTGGAAGTCATGGGTGCGGCTGGCGAGAGGCCGGACGCACCGGTCAGGGCGGGGCGGGTTCGCGGAACAGACGCGCGATTTCCAACGCCAGCGGATAGGGTTCGGGATCGTCGCGGTTGCTGAGCACGACCACGGTCAGCCGTTCGCCGGGCCAGCGCACGATGACGTTGCGGAAGCCGATGCTCTCGCCGCTGTGCCAGACGTTGTCGCCGTTGAGGCGCCAGCCCATGCCGTAGTGCGGCACGTCGGGCTCGTCGGTGGCCGTGGCCGGGGAGAACATCGCCGCGAGCGATCCGGGCCGCAGCAGGCGGCCGTCCTCGTACAGGGCCGCATCCCATCGGGCCAGTTCGTCGATCGAGGCGTAGATGCCGCCGTCGCCGAGCACCGCGCTGGTCTGGCTCTGGTCGGTGCGGGTCCAGCGCCCGTCGACCAGGCTGTGGCCGTAGGCGCGGTCGGCCACGGTGTCCACGCCGTCCTGGTGGGCCACGGCGTGGTCCATCCCCAGCGGGGCGAAGATGCGCTCGTGCAGGAAGCTGGCGAAGTCGCTGCCCGAGGCCTCGCCCACCACCAGCGCCAGCAGCGCGTAGCCGCTGTTGCTGTAGCGGTAGTCGCTGCCGGGGGCGAAGTAGGTGCGATCCTGGCCTTCGAGGATGTGCAGCACGTCGATGTCGTGCAGTTGGCCCTCGAAGCCGGGCGGGATGTGGTCCTCGTAGTCGACCAGGCCGGAGGTGTGGCTGAGCAGGTGGCGCAGGGTGATCCCGTCGGCGGCCGCCGGCAGCGAGGGCAGCCAGCGCTTGACCGGGTCGTCCAGCGACAGCTTGCCGTCCTGCGCCAGCAGCAGGATCGCCGCGGCGGTGAACTGCTTGGTCACCGAGGCCAGCCGGTAGTGGGTATGCGGGCCTGCGCGGACACCGGCTTGGACGTCGGCCAGGCCGTAGCCGCGGCGCAGCAGCGGCCGGCCGTCGCGCAGCACCAGCACCGAGGCGCCGGGCACCTGGCCCTGGTAGTCGCGCATCAGTGCATCGACCTGCGCCAGGCGGTCCTGGGGCGGCGCAGGGGGCGGTTCGGGTGCGGTCGCGCCGGAAAGCACGGCCAGGGTCAACAGCGGCAGCAATCCGGTCACCGGTCCCTCCGGGTTGGCATGGGTATTTCGGGAGATTGATCCGGCGTCGCCTGCCGGGCCGCGATCCAGGCATCGATCTTGGCGTCCAGCACGTCCAGCGGCACCGAGCCGTCCTTCAGCACCTCGGCATGGAATTCGCGCACGTCGAAGCGCGGCCCCAACGCGGTCTCGGCCTTGTGCCGCAGCTGCTTGATCTTCAGCTCGCCGGCCTTGTAGGCCAGCGCCTGGCCGGGGATGGCCATGTAGCGCTCGGTTTCGGCGATCGCGTCGGTACGGCTGCTGGCCGAGTTTTCCAGCATGTAGTCGATCACCTGCTCGCGGGTCCAGCCCTTGGCGTGCAGGCCGGTGTCCACCACCAGCCGGATCGCCCGCCACAGCTCGTTCTGCAGGTAGCCGAACCAGGAATACGGATCCTGGTACAGGCCCAGTTCGCGGCCCAGCGACTCGGCGTACAGGCCCCAGCCCTCGGTGAAGGCGGTCTCCCCGCCGAAGCGGCGAAACGCCGGCAACCCTTCCAGTTCCTGTTGCAACGCCAGCTGGAAGTGGTGGCCGGGGATGGCCTCGTGCAGGAACAGGTCCTCGGCGTCCCAGGTCTTGCGCGTGGGCAGGTCGTAGCTGTTGACATAGAACACGCCGGGACGGCTGCCGTCCCCGCTCGGCCGCATGTAGGAACCGCCGGCGGCCGACTGCGCGCGGTACGGCTCCACCGCGCGGACCTCGAAGCCGGCCCTGGGCAGCAGCGAGAACTGCCCCGGCACCTTCGCCATCACCTTCGGCTCCAGGCTGCGGTGGAAGGCCAGCAGCGCCTCCTCGTCGGCGAACTGGAAGCGCTTGTCCTCCTGCATGAAGCGGAAGAACTTCTGCATCGAGCCGCGGAACTTCACCTGCTTCATCACCTTGCGGATCTCTCCCTGGATCCGCGCCACTTCGTCCAGGCCGATCCGGTGGATCTGCTCCGGGGTCAGGTCGGTGGTGGTGCTCTGGCGTGCGTTGTACGCATACCAGGCCGCGCCATCGGGCAGGGCGGCCATGCCGGCGGTGTCGCGGCTGGCCGCCAGGTAACGGTCGGCGACGAACGCACGCAGCATCCGGTAGGCTGGCAGCAGCTGTTCCTCGATCATGCGCCTGTAGTCCGCGGTCAGGCGTTGGCGGTCGGCTTCCGTGAAGTCGGCCGGCATGTTGCGGATTGGATTCCAGAACAGGGTTTCCTCGGCGCTGGGCCGGATCAGCGCGTCCAGCTGCGGCAGCACCTTGTCCATCAGCGGCCGCGGCTGGACCACGCCGGCGGCCATGCCCTGCTCCATGTTGGCCACCGCCTGGCGGAACAATGCCGGCACCTGTCCGGCGCGGCGAAGCCAGTTGTCGTAGTCCTGCACGGTCTTGAACGGCTGCGCGCTGGCGCCGGAACCGAGCATCGCCACCAGCGTGGCCGGGTTGTTGAACTGGTTGACCGGTTGCATCCAGCCGGGGAAGCGCTCGCCTTCCAGCGCGTCGCGGGCGTTGCGGACGAAGATCCGGTAGCTGAGCAGGTCCTGGCCCTCCAGGCCGTCCTCGCCGATCGCCTCGACCTTGGCCAGCCATGCGGCGGTGAATTCGTGGCTGCGCTGGCGGAACTCGGGTGACAGGTAGTTCGGCAACTGGTCGTTCCAGCGCGGGTCGCCCTGGAAGGTGGCCTGCAACGGATTGAGCTGCAGGGCCTGCTCCCAGTATTCGGCGTACAGCCGTTGCAGTTGCTGGGACTTGGTTTCGACCCGGGCGGCCGGTTTCGCCGCGGGGCGGGCGGCCGGCTTGGGCTTGGCCTTCTGCTGGGTCGCCACCGGCCTTTTCTGCTTCTTCTTGGCCGTGGCCCCCACCGGCATCGGCGAAAGCAGGGCCAGGGCCAGGGGCACGAACAGCCAGCGCAGGCGGGCAGGGGACATGGGCGACTCGGGCGAACGCGAAGTCCGGGAGAGTGCCGCATCGGCGTCGCCCAGGCCAGTACGGCCGCTCATGCCCGGCTCAGGCATTCTCCGCCGCAGGCGCATGCTCGCGCTCGCCGGAGCGGGTGAACGGCATGCTTTCCGGCGCCACCGCACCGCCGGAGATGATGAAGCCCATGGCCTGGTCCACCGTCCAGTCCGTCGGGGTCAGCAGTTCGACCGGGACCACTTCCAGGTAACCGGAAGTCGGGTTGGGCGTGGTCGGTACGTACACCGCCGCCAGCTCGCGGCCGCTGCCTTCCTCCTTCAGTACCCGGGTGACCAGGCCGATGGCCTTCATGTCGCGGTGCGGGAAGTCGATCAGGACCACGCGCTGGGTGCTGCCCGGCTTGGTCTGCAGGATGTCCAGCAGCTTGCGCGCGCTGGTGTAGACCAGGTTGGCCAGCGGCACCCTGGCCATGAACGCCTCGAACCAGCGCAGCATGTTCTGCCCGATCATCCGCCGCGCCAGCCAGCCCACGCCGACGATCACCGCCAGCGTGGCCAGCAGGGCGATGGTGTTCTGCACCCAGATCGCCTTGCCCCAGCCGGCATAGTTCGGGAACGACTCGGCGATGGCCTCCGACAGCGGCACCACCCACGGTGCGCTGATGCTCGACAGCAGCACGAACACGAACTTGACCACGACCCAGGTCAGCCAGATCGGCAGCAGGGTCAGCAGGCCGGTGAGGAACAGGCGCTGCAGCGAGGCGCGCTGATGCGCGTGGGGGTCTTGGGAGGCGGGGGACATGCGGGGATTGTAGCGCGTGGTGCCGTGGTATCTTGCGCGCCGCGCGGCGGCGTGCGCCGCCGCGCACTCGTTCGAGCGCAGGGGAACAGGGTGCGTGCATTGAAATGGATCGTCGCCCTGGCCGTGGCGGCGGCGCTGTTCGCGGCCGCCGTATGGGCGGCGTCGCGGGCGATGGGCCCCACCGCCGCCGAGCGCGAGGCACTGGCACTGCTCGATGCGCCACCGGCCGTGTCCGGCCGCGATGGCTTCGCCGCGCTCTACACCCTGCGCCACGACGTGCCCGAGCCCGAGCAGGCCGGGGTGCTGGCCGAGGACGTGCGCCGCTTCGCCGCGGCGCCGCCAGCGGCGGACCCGGGGCCTGTCTGGACCAGCGCGCTGCAGGACTGGCCCGGGCTGGACGTTGCCCGCCAGGGCGATCC
>JAFLEA010000068.1 GCA_017302035.1 Lysobacterales bacterium | reverse complement strand
TGGCGGAGTGAGAGGGATTCGAACCCTCGATAGAGCTTTTGACCCTATACTCCCTTAGCAGGGGAGCCCCTTCGGCCTCTCGGGCATCACTCCGTTGGACCCGCGCAACGCCACTGCGCCACGGGCCGCACAGGATACCGTCTGGGCCGTGCGCCGGCAAACGTTTCCGCTCAGGCGGCAGAATCGGCATCGCCCCCCGTGTCAGCGCCCGCATCACCGCGCTGGATCCGCTGGTAGATCTCCTCGCGGTGGACGGACACGTCCTTGGGCGCGGTGATGCCGATGCGCACCTGGTTGCCCTTGACCCCGAGCACGGTGACGGTGATCGAGTCGCCGATCATCAGGGTTTCGCCTACGCGGCGGGTCAGAATCAACATGTTCTCTCTCCAGTGCGCCGGCACGGATTCGCCGGCTCGCGCAGGACCCGGGCAGGGTCCGCGCGTCCACCCAATCGCCGTGGCATTGCCCACATAATCGTTGGATCGTACTGCCGCGGCCGGGGAACGGGCAAGGTCCGCGCCCGCGGTTCGGCCGGGTGCAAGGGACGCACCGGCGCCCCTTCGCGTGTCATTGCAACCGCTGGGCCACCCAGGCGGGGACTTCCTCGAGGGCAAGGGCAAGGGCGGGCCCGTCCTCGCCACCACCCTGGGCCAGGTCCGGGCGACCACCGCCCTTGCCACCGATTCGACCGGCGACATGGGCCAGCAGTTCGCCGGCCTTGACCTTGCCCGTTGCGGCACCGTTCACCCCGGCCACCAGCGCAGCCTTGCCGTCCTGGGCGCCGGCCAGCACCACCACGGTGTCGCCGAGTTGCTGCTTGAGCCGGTCCACCGCCTCGCGCAGGCCCTTGGCGTCCAACCCCTCCAGGCGCGCGGCCAGTACCTTGATCCCGCCGACCGCCACCGCCGCGGCGGCCAGGTCCGCGGCGGCACTGCTGGCGGCCTTGGCCTTGAACGATTCGATCTCGCGTTCCAGCCGGCGGACCCGGTCGGCCAGCGCACGCGCCTTGTCGGCCACGTCACCGCGATTGCCGCCCAACGCGGCGGCGGCCTGGTCCAGGCTGCGCTCCTCGGCGGCGATGTAGTCCAGCGCGCCCTGCCCGGTCACCGCCTCGATCCGGCGCACGCCGGCCGAGACGCCGCCCTCGGAGGTGATCTTGAACACGCCGATGTCGCCGGTGCGGCCGGCATGGGTGCCGCCGCACAGCTCGGTCGAGGTCGGGCCGAAACGCAGCACGCGCACGCGCTCGCCGTACTTCTCGCCGAACAGCGCCATCGCGCCGAAGTCCAGCGCCTCCTGCATGTCCATGTGGTGGACTTCACCCTCATGGTTGGCACGCACTTCGGCATTGACCCGGCGCTCCACCTCCGCCAGTTCCCCGGCAGTCATTGGCTGGAAATGGGAGAAGTCGAAGCGCAGCCGGTCCGGCGTCACCAGCGAGCCCTTCTGCTGCACATGGCTGCCGAGCACCTCGCGCAGCGCGGCGTGCAGCAGGTGGGTGGCCGAATGGTTGAGCACGGTGGCGGCGCGGCGCGTGCCATCGACACGGCCGGAAAGCACGTCGCCGACCTTCAGTGCGCCTTCGGCGATACGGCCGAGATGGCCGTGGAACTGGCCGGCGAACTTCTGGGTATCGGCCACCTCGATCCGCATCCTCGGCGCCTCCAGGATGCCGGTGTCGCCGACCTGGCCGCCGGATTCGGCGTAGAACGGCGTGCGATCGGCGATCACGATGACCTCGTCGCCCGCGCTGGCCGCATCGACGCTGCGGCCATCGCGCAGCAGCGCCACCACCTTCAGGCCGTCGGCCTCCAGGCCGTCGTAGCCGAGGAACGCGGTCGGCTGCAGGGTGGCGACCAGGTCGGCCGGCAGTTGCACGCCGCCGCCGAACTTGCCGGCCGCGCGCGCGGTTTCGCGCTGCTGCTCCATCGCCGCCTCGAAGCCGGGCATGTCCACCCCCATGCCACGCTCGCGCGCCATGTCCGCGGTCAGGTCCACCGGGAAACCGTAGGTGTCGTACAGGCGGAAAGCGTCAATGCCCGGAATGGTGCCGTCGGCGGCGCGCGACGCCACGTCCTCGAAGATGCGCATGCCCGCATCCAGGGTCTCGGCGAAGCGCTCCTCCTCGGCCTTGAGTGCGCGTTCGGCGGTGCCGCGCGCGGCCGGCAGTTCCGGATACGCCTCGCCCATCAGTTCGCACAGGGTGCCGACCAACTTGTGGAAGAACGGCTCGCGCACGCCCAGCATCCAGCCGTGGCGCAGGGCGCGACGGATGATCCGGCGCAGCACGTAGCCGCGGCCCTCGTTGGACGGCAGCACCCCATCCACGATCAGGAATGCGCTGGCGCGGATGTGGTCGGCGATCACGCGCAGCGACTTGTTTTCCAGGTCGGCGGTGGCGGTCAGCTCGGCGGCCTTGCCGATCAGCGCCTGGAACAGGTCGATCTCGTAGTTGGAATGCACGTGCTGCAGGATCGCGGCCAGTCGCTCCAGGCCCATGCCGGTGTCCACGCACGGCGCCGGCAGCGGCACCAGGGTGCCGTCGGGCTGCTTGTCGAACTGCATGAACACCAGGTTCCAGATCTCGATGAAGCGGTCGCCGTCCTCATCCGGCGAACCCGGGGGGCCGCCCGGGATGTGCGCGCCGTGGTCGTAGAAGATCTCGGTGCACGGGCCGCAGGGGCCGGTATCGGCCATCTGCCAGAAGTTGTCGGAGGCGAACGGCGCGCCCTTGTTGTCGCCGATGCGGACGATGCGGTCCTCGGGCACGCCGACCATGTCGCGCCACAGCGCGTAGGCCTCGTCGTCGGTGTGGTAGACGGTGACCAGCAGACGTTCGGCCGGCAGCTTCCACACCCCGGTCAGCAGTTCCCAGGCCCAGGCGATGGCGTCCTTCTTGAAATAGTCGCCGAACGACCAGTTGCCCAGCATCTCGAAGAAGGTGTGGTGGCGGGCGGTGTAGCCCACAGAATCCAGGTCGTTGTGCTTGCCGCCGGCGCGCAGGCAGCGCTGGACGTCGGCCGCGCGCACGTAGCTGCGCTTCTCCGCGCCCAGGAATACGTCCTTGAACTGGACCATGCCCGAGTTGGTGAACAGCAGGGTCGGGTCGTTGCCGGGCACCAGCGAGGCCGAGGGCACGATGGTGTGGCCCTTGCCGCGGAAAAACTCGAGGAAGTCGCTGCGGATGCGGGCGGTGGAATATGCGGGCGTGGTGGGGGTCATCTGGCTTCGGCTGGCGGACGGGTCGCCACCGGGAACGTCCTGGGACGGCCCGATGGGGACGGTGAAATCGAGCCGTAAAGATTACCAGAGCGCGGCGGAGGCAACCCGGATTGCGCTTCTTCCAGGGAGAAACCGCCACCCTGGCGAAAAGCGCCGATTCCGGTGCCGGCGGGACCGCCACCGGGGCGGACTCCCATCCGGCGCGGGCGCGATCAATCGTCGGGGTCGTAACGGAGGGCGGCGCGGATGCTGTCGGCAGGGAAGCCGCGGCGCGCCAGCAGGTCGGCGGCCTTGCGGCGCTGGGGCAAGTCGACGGGACCGGCAGGACCGAAACGCCGGCGGACCAGGTCGCGGGCCAGTCCGGTCCAGTCCCCCTCGAAGCCGTCCAGAGCGACAGCGATCGCGTCCCCGGGCAGGCCATGGGTGCCCAGCTCGGCGCGGATGTAGAGGGGGCCGTAGCCGGTGGTGGCGCGGCTGCGGACCAGGAATTGGGCGAAGCGGGTATCGTCCTGCCAGCCTTCACCGGCCAGGCGTTCGACCGCGGCAGCCGCCTGCCCGGACTCGACACCGCGGACCTCGAGCTTGCGGACCAGTTCCTTGCGCGAGTGCTCGCGGCGTACCAGCAGGCCCAGCGCGCGTTGCACGGGCGTAGGGTCAGGGCGGCGCGGACGAAGCTTCTTAGGGAGCTTGGGGTCGTGCCCTGCTCCCTCGTCGTCACCGGCCATGCGTTCGTGAAACTGGTCGCTCATGGTTCGCCGCAGGCATTGCTGGAAGATGCGCACCGTCCATGGCGCCTGCCCTCCTGGCCTTCCCCGGTCCCCGCACCCCGTCGCCACGCCACTGACAGCATGGCGGCGGGGTGCGGGGACCGGTACCGCTTACTCGTCGTCACCCTTGTCGTCGGCCTCGTCGCGCGAGCTTTCCTGCGGCTGGAACTTCTCGCGCAGCTCGGCCTCGAGCTTGGCCGCCAGCGCCGGGTTCTCGCGCAGGTATTGGCGCGAATTGTCCTTGCCCTGGCCGATGCGCTCGCCGTTGTAGCCGTACCAGGCGCCGGACTTCTCGACCAGCTTGGCCTCCACGCCCATGTCGATCAGTTCGCCTTCGCGGCTGATGCCCTCGCCATACAGGATTTCGGTGACGATCTGCTTGAATGGAGGCGCCAGCTTGTTCTTGACCACCTTGATCTTGGTCTGGTTGCCGATGACCTCGTCGCCCTTCTTGATCGCGCCGATGCGGCGGATGTCCAGGCGTACCGAGGCATAGAATTTCAGCGCGTTGCCGCCGGTGGTCACTTCGGGGCTCTGGCCCGGCATCATCACCCCGATCTTCATGCGCAACTGGTTGATGAAGATGACCGTGGTATTGGAGCGCTTGATGTTGCCGGTCAGCTTGCGCAGCGCCTGACTCATCAACCGGGCCTGCAGGCCCGGCAGCTGGTCGCCCATCTCGCCTTCGATCTCGGCCTTCGGCGTCAGCGCGGCGACCGAATCGATCACCACGATGTCGACCGACCCGGAACGCACCAGCATGTCGGCGATTTCCAGCGCCTGCTCGCCGGTATCGGGCTGCGACAGCAGCAGGTCGTCGACGTTGACGCCCAGCTTGGCCGCATACACCGGATCCAGCGCGTGCTCGGCATCGATGAAGGCCGCGGTACCGCCCAGCTTCTGGCTCTGGGCGATGGCCTGCAGGGTCAGGGTGGTCTTGCCCGAAGACTCCGGACCGTAGATCTCGATCACCCTGCCACGTGGCAGACCGCCGATGCCCAGGGCGATGTCCAGCATCAGCGAGCCGGTCGGGATGATCTCCACGGGCTCGATCACCCGATCGCCCATGCGCATCACCGAGCCCTTGCCGAACTGCTTGTCGATCTGGCTCAGGGCTGCGGCCAGGGCGCGCTTCTTGTTCTCGTCCATCGCTGTGTTCCTCGGGTGTCAGTGGTGTGGTGCGAAGTCTGGGGCGGTCCGGTCGCACAGGCTGCGACCGCGGACGGGGGATTCGAAAATAGTTCTGGTGGCGAGCGCTGCGCATCGCCGCGACGCGTTGGCGGGCGTGGGAAAACCCCGCGCCATGCGCAGGAAGATGCCCATGGACCTGCCCATGCACGCGGCCATCAGCGGTTCGGCCTGACCAGGCCGCAGTACAGGCCCTCGATCGCGAAATCCTGGTCCGGCAGCACCTCGATCGGTGCATAGTCCGGGTTGCGCGGCAGCAGGCGGATGCGGTCCTTGCCGATCTTCAGCAGCTTGACCGTGATCTCCTCGTCCACCCGCGCCACCACGATCTGGCCCGATCGCGCCTCGCGGGTGCGGTGCACGCCGATCAGGTCGCCGTCGAAGATGCCCTCGTCGCGCATCGAATCGCCCTGCACCTTGAGCAGGTAGTCCGGCGAGGGCGAGAACAGCACCCGGTCCAGCACCAGGAAGCTGTCGGCCAGGTCCACCGGCACGTCGGCGCCGATCGGCAGGCCGGCAGCGACCCGACCCAGCACCGGCAGGCGCACGGCGGCGTCGTTGGAAGCGGCCGGCAGCGCCAGTTCGGCCTGCGCCGACGATGGGGCGACCTTCAGGCGGATGCCGCGGGCCCGGCCCGGCACCCGCTCGATCGCCCCGGCCGCCTCCAGTGCCTCCAGGTGGTACTGCGCCGCGCGCACGCCCTTGAAGCCGAAGGCGCGGGCAATTTCCGCCTGCGACGGCGGCATGCCCTCGGCTTCGATCCGCTCGGCGATCAGGGCAAGGATGGCTTGCTGGGTATCGGTCAGGTCCATGGTTAGTAGTAATACTGCTAACCAGCGGATTGCGCAAGCGACTTGACACATATCGAAATTAATTTATGTTTTACGAAAATTTCTCGTCCCAAAGGATGGTCCATGCAACCGCAGAACCGGATACGGCGCCACGGATACCACCTGATGTCACTGGCTTCGATCGGCACGATTTCCATCGCCCTCTTCGGCCTGATGTCGAGCGTGATGCCCTGGCTGACCGACTGGGATCCGCAATGGGACGGCTGGAAGCTTGCGGGATTGAGTTGGCAGCAGACCCTGGCCATGAACCCGCAAGGCAAGCTGCTCCTGAGCCTGTCCGGCATCGTGTGGACCCTGGCCTACCTGATGCCGCTGGGCGCGCTGCGCCGCCTCGGCGACCGCCTGTACAGGAACGACCCGCTGACCCGCCCGGTGGCCGACGCCTTCCGCCGGCTGGCCCATTCGCTGCCGTTGTATGCGCTGCTCAACGTCGGCGCTGCGGCGCTGGCCGCATTCGCGGGCGAGGTCGGCGGTGGCGACCCGCCGCGGTTCACCTTCGGCTTCAGCGGCGTCTACCTGTTCCTGGTCGCCACCCTGTGCCTGTACAGCATCGCCCACACCATGCGCCTGGCCACCGAAGCGGCCGACGACTCGCGGAGCATCGTCTGATGCCCATCGTCGTCAACCTCGACGTGATGCTGGCGCGGCGCAAGATGAAGTCGAAGGACCTGGCCGACGCCATCGGCATCAGCGAGACCAACCTCTCGCTGCTCAAGCAGGGCCACGTCAAGGGCGTGCGCTTCGGCACGCTGGAGGCGATCTGCCGGGTGCTGGAATGTCAGCCGGGGGACCTGCTCGAATACCAGCCTGAAGGATGAGCCGGGCGCCATGCCGGCATCTGCCAGTGATCGACCTGTAGAGCCGACAGGAGGCCGGCGCTACAGGTGGCGCGGCATGGCAGCGATCAACGACGGCCGCTGCGCCAGATCGACAGCAGGATCCACAGCCCGGTCACGGCGGCGCCGACGAAGCCCATCACGCCCAGGGTCAGCAGCCAGCGGCTGGGCACGCCGCCGCCGGCGCTGTGCATCACGATCGACGAGCCGACCACCAGCGCGGCGGTGATCACGCCCATGGTCAGGCGGTTGGCGGCGCGGTCCACCTGCTCGCCGAAGGCCTTCAGCGAGGTGACCTCGATTTCCATGTGCAGGCGCCCGCGCCGCGCCGTGCGCAGCAGCCGGCGCAGTTCGCGCGGCAGGTCGCCGATCAGTTCCATCGCATCCAGCGCGGTGCGGCGGCCGCGCTTCATCAGCGCGCGCGGCGACCAGCGCTGCAGAACCACCCGCTCCAGGAACGGCCGCGCCGCGCCGGCCATGTCGAAATCCGGGTCCAACTGCCGGCCCATGCCCTCCAGGGTGAGGAAGGCCTTGATCATCAGCGCCAGGTCCGGCGGCAGGCTCAGGCCGTTCTCGCGCAGGATGGTGGTCACGTCGGTGAGCATCAGGCCCATGCGCAGGTCCTTCAGCGGCACCCCGCGGTACTGGTCGACGAAGGCGCCGACGTCGGCCTGCAGCCGCGACTCGTCGACCTCGCCCTCGCCTTCGCCCCACTCCATCAGCACGTCGGCCACCGCCGCCGACTCGCGCTCGACCAGACCGTGCAGCAGCTGCACGATCTGGAAGCGGCGCTGCTCGGACACGCGCCCGACCATGCCGAAGTCGATCACGCCGATGCGCCCGCCCGGCAGGTAGAAGATGTTGCCCGGGTGCGGATCGGCGTGGAAGAAACCATCCTCCAGCACCATCTTCAGCACGATGTCCGCGCCGGTGGCGGCCAGCAGCTTGCGGTCCAGACCGGCGGCGTCCACCCCGGCCAGGTCGGTGCCGGGGATGCCGTGCAGGCACTCCTGCACGTTGAGCCGTTCGCTGGTCCACTCCCAGTACACGCGCGGCACCACCACATCGTCGTGGTCGGCGAAGTTGGCGGCGATGCGCTCGGCGTTGCGGCATTCGGCGGCGAAGTCCAGTTCGCGGTGCAGCGAGGTGGAGAACTGCTGCACCACCTCGCAAGGATGGTAGCGGCGCAGGTCCGGCGCGCGCTCCTCGACGATCTCGGCCAGCCGCGCCAGCAGGCGCAGGTCGGCCTCGACCGTGTCGCGGATGCCGGGACGACGGATCTTCAGCACCACCGCGCTGCCGTCGGCCAGCCAGGCGCGATGGGCCTGGGCCAGCGATGCGGCCGCCAGCGGGGTTTCCTCCAGCCGTGCGAACACGTGCTCCGGTTCCGCGCCCAGGTCCTCGACCAGCTGCGGGCGCACTTCGGCGAACGGCAGCGCCGGCACCGCGTTCTGCAGCTTGCCCAGTTCGGCGGTCCACTCCGGCGGCAGCAGGTCCACCCGGGTGGCCATGACCTGGCCGAGCTTGACGAAGGTCGGGCCCAGGTCCTGCAGCGCGCAACGCACGCGCTCGGGCGGGGCCATGTGCGCGAACGCCTCCGGGTCGTCCCAGCGCAGCAGGCGGCCGGTACGCTCCAGCGCGCCGGCCATGCCGATCCGGCGGACCATGTCGCCGAAGCCGTAGCGGACCAGGACGCCGGCGATCTCCTGCAGGCGGCCGAGGTCGCGGACGGTGCCGAGGGTCTCCCACATCAGTGGATCCCTCCAGGTTCCGTCGCACATGGGGAACGGTCCATGCGCCCACGGCGGATCGGAGGTCGGCGACAGCGCCCGGGCGTGCGCGAACCGCCGTTCATGCCAGCAGTTCCGCGACGCCGGCCAGCGCGTGGTCCACGGTCTGCCGGCGCACCGCCTCGCGGTCGCCATCGAAATGGAATGCCTGGGCGCGGGCATAGCCGCCGCGGCGCTTCCAGGCGATCCAGACCGTGCCCACCGGCTTGTCCGCGCCGCCGCCGCCGGGGCCGGCGATGCCGGTCACGGCCACGGCCACGCTGGCGCCGGAGTTGACCAGGGCGCCGGAGACCATCTCGATCGCGGTTTCGCGGCTGACCGCGCCGTGTTCCTCCAGGGTCTGCGGGCGCACGCCCAGCAACGCCTGCTTGGCCTCGTAGCTGTACACGACCATGCCGCAGTCGAACCAGTCCGAGGAGCCGGCGATGTCGGTCAGGCACTTGGCGATCCAGCCGCCGGTGCAGCTCTCGGCGGTGACCAGGGCATCGTGCGCGGCGCGCAGGCGCTCGCCCAGGGCCTGGGCTTGTTCGCGCAGCTGCGCGTCGGAGGGGATCTGCATCGTCTGACGGGCCGGCGATGGGGGAATTGTGGATGTTGTAGCCCAAATGGCGGGCCATGGGTAGGAGTCGGGGGTGCCGGCCCAACAGCGGGCTTCGGCCCGGTAAAGAAAAAGGCCGCCCACCAGGGCGGCCTTTTTCGTGCAGCGGGTGGAAGCGATCAATAGCGGACGCGCAAGGTGACGCCGTACATGCGCGGGGCCGCCGGGAACGCGTTGAAGGTGTTGAACGCATTGCCCGGATCGGGGAACAGCGCCTGCAGCGGTCCATCGAAGCCCACCTGCACGTAGTCCACGTCGGTGAGGTTGTTGGCCCACAGCTCCACCATCCAGTGCTGGTTGGCCGAACCCAGGCCCAGGCGCGCGTTCATCAGCGTGTAGGAGCCCTGGTGCTTCTCCACGTCCAGGTCCGAGCCGGTGTTGTACGAGCCCATGTACTTGGCGCCGATGTTGAAGCGGCCGATCAGGTTGCTGCCGATGTCCCAGTCGTAGGTGGCCGAGGCCGAACCGGAGAACTTCGGCGCGAACGGCATGGTCGCGCCCGGGAGCTTGTACATCGCGCCCGAGGTGCTCAGCGGCGTGCGCTCGACGAAATCGTTGCCCGGGATGTTGCGCCCGAACTTGGTGTCGGCGTAGGTGAAGCCACCCTGCACCATCAGGCCCTGCACGCTCTTCGGCTGCCACATGATCTCGCCGTCGATGCCGCGCGAGGTCACCCTCGGGATGGAATGCACCACGAAGCTGGTGCCGAGGAAGGCGTTGAGCTGGAAGTCGGTGTAGGTCTGGCTGAACGCGGTGGCGTTCAACAGCAGGGAGCCGTCGGCCCAGGTGGTCTTGGCGCCCAGCTCGTAGCTGTCCACGAACTCGCCGGGGAACGAGGTGTCGGCGGTGGTGGGCACGATCCCGGTCTGGGTGCGGTCCAGGTTGAAGCCGCCGGCCTTGTAGCCGCGTGCGGCCGAAGCATAGGTCATCACGTTGTCGTTCCAGCGGTATGCGGCCTTCAGCGTGCCGGACCACTCCTTCTCGTCCATCGACTGGTCGATGGTCTTGCCGTTGTGCAGCACGTTGGCCCACGGCAGGCAGCTGTAGCCGACGACGTTGTTGATGATGGTCGACTGCTGCGCGGCCGGCAGCGAGGCGAACGGCACGCCGCGTGCGGTCAGCGCCGCGGCGATGCGGCCGATCGCGGCCGGGCTCACCCCGCCCGTCGGGCTGAAGAAGGAGGCGCAACCCGGGCTTCCGTTGGGATTGGTGTAGCTGGCGTGCAGGTCCTTCTCCTCGCTGGTGAAACGCAGGCCGAAGGTGAGGTCGAGCGCGTCGGTGGCGTGCCAGGTATTGTTGGTGAAGAACGCCAGGCTCTTGGCGTCCTGCTGGTAGCGGTCGTGCGCGCCCAGGCCGGCGAACGCGGTCCCGTACGGCTTGCCGGTGGCGTCGGCCAGGAAGGTGGCCGCGTTCGGCAGCGAAGCCAGCGCCGGGTTGATCAGGCCCAGCAGGTTGATCGCCAGGTACGGCTCGTAGTGCGGCCCGATCCGGTAGGTCTCGTTGCGGGTCAGGTCCTCGTTCGAATAGAACATGCCCACCATCCAGTCCACCTTGTCGGTGGCGCCGGTCAGGCGCAGTTCCTGGCTGAAGGTCTCGAAGCGCGACAGCGATTCGTCGGCGTTCGCGTTGCGGTACAGCAGGTCCGCGCCGCTGAAGTCGTAGTCCAGGCCGTTGATGGCCTGCCAGTCGCGCATCGCGGTGATCGAGGTCAGGGTGGCGCCGCCCAACCACGGCGAGTTCCAGTTGACCTCGGCGGAGATGCCCTTGTCCTTGATGTCCTGCTCGGTGCTGCGGTTGCTGTAGGCGACCCGGGCGAACGGGTCGGCCTTCGCCGGGAACGGCGGCGAGGCGACCGGAAGCCCGTTCCCGCCGGCCAGCTTGTTGATGACGACCGAACTGGAACCCAGCACCGTCTGCACCGCCGTGCAGCAATTCTCCTCGCGGCTGGTGTAGTCGGTGGTGACCAGGATTTCCAGGTCCTCGGTGGGCTCGAGCAGCAGTTTCGCGCGCAGGGTGTGGTAGTTCTGGTCGTAGTCCTTGGTCTCCCGGCGCGGGCCCACGCCGGTGCGCACGTCCATCCAGCCGTCGCGGGTCTGCACGGCGCCGTAGATGCTGAACGCGGAGTTCTCGCCCAGCGCATCGTTGTAGCTGCCCCTCAGGCCGAAGGCGCCGTAGTTGCCGACGGACAATTCGCCCTCCGCACCCTGGGTGTAGCTGGGCCTGCGGGTGACCACGTTGATCACGCCGGCCGAGGTGTTCTTGCCGAATACCGTGCCCTGCGGGCCCTTCAGCACCTCGATGCGCTCGAGCTGGCCCAGGTCGCCGAAGCCGACGCTGTTGCGCGGGCGGTACACGCCGTCGATCACGACGCCGACCGAGGATTCCAGGCCCACGTTGTCGCCGACCGTGCCGATGCCGCGGATGCGCGCGGTGGTGATCGCCTCGTTCTGGGTGCTGGTGACGGTGAGGCCGGGGACCAGGACCTGCAGGTCCTTGATGTCGCGCACGCCGGTGTCGCGGAGCAACTGCTCGTCGATCACGGTGACCGAGATCGGCACGTCCTGCAGCGCCTCCTCGCGCTTCTGCGCGGTGACGGTCAGGCCAGCGAGGGTGGTCGCCTCCTCCTTCTTCTCCTCGGGTGCGGCGTCCTGCGCGCGCGCCGGCGCGGCGGCGATGCAGGTCAGTGCCGCGACTACGGCGATCGCCAGTCCGGTGTGTTGCAGGGTTCCACGAGCCATGTTGCCTCCCCAAGGTATGAAATGGCGATGCGTGCTTGATTGTCAGGTGTGCGCCCGGCCAGTGGCGGGCGGTCGATGCCGGCTCCATTCGAAACCGTATCCACGACGGAACGTTAAACCGCCTTCACATTTGATGCATTTTGCAGTGCGGCGATACGCCCCCCCCTGCTTCAGGATGGAGGCCGGGGGCGGGAGGTCAGACCGTGGCCGGGCCGCAACCGGTTCCGGCGCAGTGGCCGTCGCCGCCGGTTTCCATCTGCAGGGTCAAATGCAGGATCCCGTGGCGCAGGCGCAGGCCCCGTGCCAGTTCCGCCCGGACGCCGGCCGCGTCGGCGCCGGCGACCACCACCACGTGGGCGGTCATCGCCGGGGTGCGCGAAGCCAGGGCCCAGACGTGCAGGTCGTGGACGCCCTCCACCTCCGGATGGGCGTGCAGGTCGGCCTCCACCGCCGCCAGGTCCACGCCCCGGGGCACCCCTTCCATGAGGACATTGAGCGCCTCGCGCACCAGCACCCAGGTCCGCGGCAGCACCCACAGGCCGATCAGCACCGCCAGCAGCGGATCGACCCACAGCCAGCCGGTGCGGCCGATGACCAGCGCGGCGACGATCACCGCCAGCGAGCCGAGCATGTCGCTCCACACTTCCAGGTAGGCGCCCTTGAGGTTCAGGCTCTGCCCGGAGCCGGCGTGGAGCAGGCGCATGGCGGCGAGGTTGCAGACCAGGCCGACCACCGCCACCACGAGCATCCCCAGGCTGGCCACCGGCAGCGGCGTGCGCAAGCGCTGCCAGGCCTCCCACAGGATGTAGCCAGCCAGTGCGAACAGGAGCATGCCGTTGGCCAGCGCGCCCAGCGCCTCGAAGCGGGCATAGCCGTAGGTCCGGCGCGCGTCGGGCGGGCGCCGCGCCAGGCGTACCGCCACCAGGGCGATGGCCAGGGCCAGGGTGTCGGTGGCCATGTGCGCCGCATCGGACAGCAGCGCCAGGCTGTTGGTCCACCAGGCGCCGGCCACCTCCACCAGCAACACCGTGGCGGTCAGCCCCAGCGCCCACCACAGCGGTCGCTCGAAGCGGATCTCGGAGGGGACATGGCTGTGCCCGCCGGGACCGTGGTGATGGTCATCGTCGTGCGAGTGGTCGTGGCGATGGTCGCGGCCGTCCTGGCCAGGGCGGGCACGGTGCTGGTCGGGGGCGCTGGAGTCTGTCGTCACGCCGGCACTATCCGGCCTGGCGCCGGCGGAGACTATTACATCCCGGGTCCGCACCCGCCCATGCCCCGCCGGTGCCGCCTGGAGTTCGGGGAGCGTGCTAGCTTGGCGCCCCCGACACCATCCAGCCAGCCGGAGATGACCGTGAACCAGCGCAGGACCGACATGCTCGACACCGAGCCGCAGGCCATCAACGCGCCCCTGTCGATCGCCGCCGCGTTCCTGGTCCTGTCGATCAAGGACGACGCAGCCTCCCTGGCCACGGCGCGCTCGGTCCTGGGCAGCACCGACGACCTGGTCAAGAACATCGTCATTCGCGATGTCAGTGGCACGTTCAACTGCAACGTCGGCATTTCCCATCGCGCATGGAGCCCGCTGACCGGCAAGCCCATGCCCAGGGAACTGGCCCCGTTCAAGGAGATCCGCGGCGCCACCCACACCGCCGTGTCCACGCCCGGCGACCTGCTGTACCACGTCCGTGCCCCGTCGATGGACCTGATCGTCGAATTCGAGAAGACCCTGCTGGATGCCTTCGGCGACGCGGCGGTGGCGGTGGACGAGGTCGCCGGGTTCCGCTACTTCGACGCCCGCGACCTGCTCGGGTTCGTCGACGGCACCGCCAACCCGGACGGACTGTCCCTGCCCGCGGCCACCCTGGTCGGCGACGAGGACCCGGAGCACGCCGGCGGCAGCTACGTGGTGGTGCAGAAGTACCTGCACGACCTGGCCGCCTGGCGCGCGCGGCAGGTGGAAGAGCAGGAGCGGATCATCGGCCGCACCAAGTACGACAACACCGAACTGCCCGACGCGCCGGCGCCGGAGCAGAAGTCGCACAAGACCCTGTGCACGATCGAAGACGAACAGGGCGAGCACGACATCTTCCGCTGCAACATGCCCTTCGCCAGCCCGGGCCGCGGCGAGTACGGCACCTACTTCATCGGCTATTCGCGCAGGCTGTGGGTGACCGAAAGGATGCTCGAGCGCATGTTCATCGGCGACCCGCCGCCACTGCACGACCGCATCCTCGACGTCTCGAAGGCGACCACCGG
>JAFLEA010000067.1 GCA_017302035.1 Lysobacterales bacterium | reverse complement strand
ACAAGGCGGGCGCGCCGTTCACGGTGGCGTTGAGCGACAGCGTCCAGCGCCGACTGTTCCTCGTGGCCCGCGATGCAGCAGGAGCGCTGCAAGGCGCCGAACGCGTGCCTTCCGACAAGATGCGGGAACGCTATCTGGTGCGCTCGCTGATGGAGGAGGCGATGACCTCCTCCCAGCTGGAAGGCGCCGCCACCACCACCCAGGTGGCCAAGGACATGCTCCGGACCGGGCGGCAGCCGCGGGACTACGGCGAGCGGATGATCTACAACAACTACGCGGCCATGCGCGAGCTGAAGGCGTGGCAGTCCAGGCCGCTCACGCCGGAAGCGGTATTCGAGATGCACCGGATGCTGACCGATGGGACGCTCAAGGACCCGTCGTGTGCCGGCAGGTTCCGGCGTCAAGACGAGAACATCGTGGTGGAGGACGAGGTCGGCAACGTCCTGCATGTGCCGCCTGCGGCCAGCGAGTTGCCGGCCCGGCTCCAGTCACTGTGCGACTTCGCCAACCAGGGCGAAGACGACGGGCACTTCATCCACCCGGTGGTGCGCGCGATCATGATCCACTTCCAGATCGGCTACGACCATCCGTTCTGCGACGGCAACGGCCGCACGGCCCGGGCGCTGTTCTACTGGTCGATGATGCGCTCGGGATTCTGGATGGCCGAGTATCTTTCGATCTCCAGCATCCTCAAGCAGGCACCGGCGCAGTACACGCGCTCCTATCTGTTCACCGAAACCGATGGCAGCGATGCGACGTACTTCCTGTCGCACCAGCTCGATGTGCTGATCAAGGCCATTGCCGGTGTCCATGGCTACATCGAGAGGAAACAGCGCGCGCAGGCCGAAGCCGAGGTACTCCTGCGGCCGGGGAGCAAGCTTGCGGGCACGTTGAACCACAGGCAGCGCGCTGTGTTGCTCAACGCCCTGCGCCATCCCGACAAGCAATTCACCATCGACGTCCACCGGCGTACGCACGACATCTCCTACCAGACGGCCAGGACGGACCTGCTTGGGCTCGTCGATGAGAAGCTGATGGAGCAGCACAAGCAAGGCAAGAGCTTCTACTTCGTTCCCGTGCCTAATCTGGACCGCAAGCTGGAACATCGATGAAGCTCGTCCTGTTTGCCAATACCGACTGGTACCTCTACAACTTCCGCCGCTCGCTGGCGCTGGCGTTGCGTGATGCCGGGCATGAGGTCCTGCTGCTGTCGCCTGATGGAGCCTATGGCGCGCGGTTGCAAGAACTGGGCCTGCACTGGGAACCGGTGCCGATGGACCGACGCAGCCTGAACCCGTTGCGCGAGGTGGCGCTGCTGTGGCACCTGTGGCGATTGTTCCGTCGCGAGCGTCCGGCCCTGGTACACGGCTTCACCATCAAGTGCGCGGTGTACGGCTCGCTGGCCGCACGGCTGGCCGGCGTGCCGGGACGGGTGAGTGCGGTGACCGGGCTGGGCTATGTGTTCACCAGCGACGATGCGAAGGCGCGATGGCTGCGTCCGCTGGTACGCGGACTGATGCGGCTGGCGCTGGGCGGCAAGCGCGCGCGGCTGATCCTGCAGAACCCGGATGACGTGGCACTGTTCGAAAGCGCGCGGCTGGTCGATCCACAGGACATCCGCCTGATCCCCGGCTCGGGCGTGGATTGCGTTCGATTTGCGCCGCGTTCCGACGCCGACGCCATCGCGCCGGACCGGCCATTGCGCGTACTGCTGCCCGCACGCCTGCTGTGGGACAAGGGCCTGGCCGAGTTCGTGGAGGCCGCGCGCCGGTTGCGCGCGCAAGGCTGGGCGCTGGAATTCCTGCTCGCCGGCACGCCCGATCCGGGCAATCCCGCCGCGGTGCCGGAAGCCACGGTGCAAGGCTGGGTCGGCGAAGGCGTGCTGCAATGGCTGGGCCACGTGGAGGACATGCCCGCGCTGTTCCGCTCGGTGGACATGGTGGTCCTGCCCAGTTATCGCGAAGGATTGCCGAAAGGACTGATCGAAGCGGCCGCCTGCGGCCTGCCACTGGTGACCACCGACGTGCCCGGTTGCCGCGAGGTGGTGACCGACGGCGAGAATGGTTTGCTGGTGCCGGTGCGTGATGCCGGCGCACTGGCCGCTGCCATCGCGCGGCTGCAGGACGATCCGGGCCTGGCACGACGGCTGGGCGAGGCCGCCCGCCAGCGCGCGCTGGACGAGTTCGACGAACGCATCGTCATCGACAGGACTGTGGCGGTGTATCGCGAGGTATTGCCCGATGACGATTGAGCGACCAGGATCGCCAGGAGGTGACGCGGCACCATCCACGCCTGCGCCATCACCGCAACCGGCGTGGCTGACCGGGCTGGCGCGCGTCCTGCTGGGAGCAGCGGTGGCGCTGGTCGCGGTGGCAGTGCTGCTGCCCAACACCCGGCTGGCGGCGTTGCGCCTGCATTGGAGTTGGTTCAGCGAGGCGATCAACCGCGTCGAAGCGTTGTGGCCCACCGTGGACATGGTGCATGTGGTGATGTTCGGCGCGGTCGGCGTGCTGCTTGCGCTGGCGTATCCGGCGGCGCGCCCCGTGCGGTTGCTGCTGGCCATCGTGGTGCTGGCCACCGTGTCCGAATTGGTGCAGCTCTGGGTGCCGGGCCGCACCGCCAGCGTGGGTGAAGCGATGCTGGACGTGGCGGCGGCGGGGGTGGGACTGCTGCTGGTGGCCTTGGTGCGGCGTGCCGCCGGGAAAGGGCCGAAGTGATTGCCGATTCAAAGAGCCACGAGAGCGACCGGAAGGACTCGCGGTGACGGCTCCTGCCGGTCTTCAGAGCTTCCTGCGACAGTTGGGCTGATATCCCCACGGCGGCCTGCAACTGTTCAGGTAGGCGCCTTCGCCGGGTGCCTCGCTGCCGTTGGCGGTCAGCGCGGACACGGCTCCGTGCAGTACCAGCACCGGCGCCGCATACGCGCGCAGTTTCCGAGCGCGCCCGGCAGGGCACTCAGCGGGTCCGGTCTCGATCATGGCTGGAGTGTGCGCCTAACCACTCCGAAAGGAAAACCATCATGTGCTGCTCGGCATAGGCCAGGCGTGCAGACGCCTGGCCGTTGGCAAGGAACGGGAGGTCGGGGTTGAGCCAGCCTTCGAGCCTGCGCGGCGCCTGCTCAAGCGCTTCCTGCAGGCCGTCCCACTCCAGCAGGAGGGTGTGGGTGTAGAGGCCGCCGAGGTGTTGCTTGCCGGGACGCCAACGGACTTCGTCGGGCAGGTAGCCGGCCATCGCCCGGCGCAAGACCATCTTGATCCAGCCCTGGTCGTCGATCTGCTCGGCGGGCAGGCGCAGGCAGTATTCGATGACGCGCAGGTCCATGAACGGATCGCGCGGCTCGATGGCCAATGCCGCGGCCACGCGGTCGTAGCGTTCACGCCCGACGGCCAGGTTGGGATGCGTCAGCGCAGTGATGTGCTGGTGGGCCTTGGAGCGGAGTCCCGGTGGGGCGTGTTGTCGGTAGGCATCGATCCGCGAGGACAGGTCCACCTTTTCCGCGAAGCGGGGGTGCAGCAGGCCACCCGGGGGACGGTTGCCGCGATGCCTGCGCCAGCGGTCGCGCAGGCGGCGCAGTGCGTTCGGTGTCAGCGCCTCGCGCACGCCGCCCAGGAAATAGGCTGCCGGTGAACCGCCCCAGAAATGTGCCATGCCGGCCGCTTCGCGCCACGCGCGGTGCAGGCGTCCACGGCGCACCAGTCGTGCGGTCCGGCTGACCGAGGGCAGCGCCGAATCGCCGGCGACGCCATCCAGCACCACCTTGATGCCTGCATCCCGGGCCATCAGGTAAGCGGTGCGCACCAAGGTCATGTGGCCATCGAACGGCTCGTCGCTTTCCAGCGTCAGCCGGATCAACTCGTCGCGCCAGGGCGACAGGTCTGCGTGGTTGGCGATGTGCGGGACGATGTCCGGGATGGTCATCGCTGCGTGGATGGCACGGGTTTCCACGCAGGTGGCCGGGTCCGGGCCGGCACAGGAGAGGGTGTGCAGAAGCCCCTGCCCGCGCTCGGCCAGCAGCCGTGCGGCGATGGCCGATACCGAACCCGAGTCCATGCCACCGGACAGCATCGAGCCGATGGGCCCGACGCAACGCAGGCGGCTGGCGACGGCCTGGGTGAGGACCTGCAGCAATCCATCGGCATAGGCCTGGTCGGATTCCAGCCGCAGTTCCGGGTCGGCCTCCAATGTCCAGTAGCGACGCACGGTCACGCCGGAGGCATCCACACGCAGGCAATGGGCCGGTGGTAGGCGGTACACGTCTTCGAAGAACGTGGAGGTGTGATCGTGCCCTTCCAGGTAGTTCTCGAGGAAGTCGGCGATCCGTCCTTGGTTGATAACTCGGGGCGCCTCGTCGATCGCCAACACCGCGCGAGTTTCGGAAGCGAAGGCGAACAGCTTGCCGGGAACATGGCTGTAGACCAGTGGCTTCATCCCGAGATGGTCGCGCGCACAGAACAACTTCTGCACGCGCTGATCCCAAAGGGCGAAGACGAAATCGCCCAGCAGGTGATGGACGCAGTCTTCACCCCACTTCAGGTAGGCCCGCAGCACCAACTCGCCATCTCCGACGACACGAGTCTCCCGTCCCAGTTCCATAGCGGCGATCAATTCGTCACGGTTATCCAGACGCAGATCGGCGGTGATGGTGCAACCACCGACCGACTCGGTCAGCGGAAGTCGCTCCACCAGCGCTTCAGGCGTGGTCGCCAGCAAGGTGTGGCCCAGCGCCACGGGTCCATCGAGGAAGTGATGGGTGCCTTCCGGACCGCGCCGCTTCAGCCACGCGGTCATCGCCTCAAGGGCGGAAGAGGTGGGCAAGGCTCCGTCGAGCCTGAGGATGCCGCAGAGGCCGCTCATCGGCTGCCGTAACGAAGGTTGTCGGCACTCCCAGTACTAACACCTGATCCGGGTGTTGCTGCCTGAAACATAAAGCCCACACAGCCACGACTGGCCAAATGCCCCTTCCGAGTTACCCCTACTCCCCGATGCAGTCAAATTGCTTATCGACCCGAAGCAGGTCAAGCCAGGCGCCGACCAAGGCTTGGCAGAATCGCCCCCGCCTTGAAACGGCGGGGATTCCCCGCTGGTGGTGCCTCGCATATCCATCACGCCCCCTGGTACACACATCGGCTGACCCTGATGGCCAGACATAGTTGTCTGCGATTCTAACCTCAAGTGAGGACCGAGTCCAGAAGGCTGGCAGGGGCCCTCCCGCGGCACCGTGCTTGCGCGCGGACGCCCGCGTGGGGCGGATTGGCCGCCCAACCTAGGGGCGCTGCCTCCCCGTGCATTCCCAGGTGTTCTGATAGGGGGGGAGCAGGCACTGGTCACTCCACCAGCCCACCTCGTTGAGACTCCCGCTCCCGCTCGCAGTCAGGCCCCGAATCGTTCCCAGACAGATTAGCCTTGGTTGCGCCCAGCCTCGCAGGCTCGGTTCTGGCTCGCTCGTTGTTCGATCCATGCGGGATCCCTTTGCTGGGCCAGAAGTATCCATGATTTCGGCTGTTCTTTGCATTGGATCCCTGCTTTCCGTTCCGTCGCCATTGCGCACCCCCTCTCCCTCATGGGCATTCCAATACTCTTCACTTCGGGCATTGATCTGGGCATCGTCAATGGCGATCAAGCCAAACACGAAGCTACGGCCTCTTGCACCGCGCCCAATGCCAGGTAATCACGCGGGTAGTCGAGCCGGAAAACCCCGCAGTTGGACGCCAATGCCGCGGCCTGCCGCATCGACTCCTCGTGCCGTCGGCGGTTGCCGACGTCGAGCAGGAAGCTGTAGTGGATCAGTTCGATCATCGACTGCGCAGGCGGCAACGACTGGATCGACAGCGGAGCCCGCGGGTCGTCGCCGAGCAGGAACATGGCACGCACCGGCGCCGGGCCGGTGGCGAAACGCAGCTTGTCGCCTGCATGCAGGCGCTGCTTGTCGGTGTAGCGCAGCGGTTCGGCGGGCAACGCACCGGCGGCATCGAACCAGTCGCCGCTGTCGCGCCGCAGCCGCACCGAAGGGTCGCCAGGCATGGCCATGAAACTTGCCGCGCCCGGCTCAAGCACCAAACCATCGTCCACCAGCAGCGCATGCCCGGCGCGCGCGAAGGCTGCGGCCAGGGTGGACTTGCCGCGCCCGGACACGCCGACGAACACGATCGCCTCACCCTCGATATCCACCGCGCTGGCATGCAGCACTAGTCGACCTTGGCGGCTGAGCGCCATCGGCAGCACGTTGTTCAGGTAGAGGTGACGACAGGTGTCCGCATCCATGCCCGGGAACGGCCAGGCTTCCACTTCCACGCCGGCCGCATCGATCCTGAAATCCGCCAAGCCGGCCAGGCGCAGCACGCAGCCTTCGGCGACATCGTGACGTTGCATCCACGGACTGCCGTCGATCCGTTCCCACTCATGCGCGGCTGGCAAGGGCATCGGTTGCGGCACGCGTGCCGGGTGCAGGCGCAGACGGGTGCGATCGATCTCTTCCCAGGCGCCTGCCCCCGCGGACGGGTCGTATGCGACTTCGGGTGGGCGGGATATGCTCATCGGCACCATGGGACGGGCGGGGGATACGAGGATCGCAAGCATCGATGATAGCGGTCGTGATGACGATGCAGCGGTAGGCGGATCACCGATGCAGGGCGGGAGTTCGTGCGTGCGCCTTTCGGCCGGCAGGGTGGACCCCCGCGCTACGCTCGCGCGTTGGATACAGGGTCATTGGCAGCCCGGAGACGCCGATGCTGCCGCACTCGACGCTATGCTCGGCCAGGCATGGGGCGAAGGCGTCCTCGCGCTGGTAGAGCATGGCCTGCGCCAGTGTCCGGACGCCCCCGGGCCCCTGCGGGATGCTTTCGCCGCCGCAGCACGCAACATGGCCATGCCCGCACTGCGGCGCGAGGCCAGTGGCCGGCGCGTGCTGTCCGTTATATACGAACGGCGCATTCCGGCCTTGTTGCTCAAGGGCGGCGCCCTCGCTCACTGGCTCTACCCAGCGCCCTACCTGCGTGAATGCTCCGACCTGGACCTGCTGTTCGCCAATCGCGGGCAGGCGCTGAAGGCTGCCGAAGCGCTGGCATCGCTGGGCTACGCCATGCCCTACCAGCCCTCGCGCTTCCAGCACGAGCTGACCTGCCTTGCCACCGACCGCCACGCCCCGGCGCTGGACCTGCACTGGGCGCTGAGCGACTGGCCGGTGCTGGACCGCTTGCCGTCCTTCGACGCGCTGGACGCGGCCGGCATCGCCCTGCCCGGCCTGGGCACCGGCGCGCGCGGGCTTTGCGCGCCGCACGCGCTGCTGCATGCCTGCGTACATCGCGCCTCCAACCTGGCCGCGGGCCTGGGTGACCGGCTGAAATGGCTGTACGACCTGCATCTGTTGGCGCAGGTGCTGGAACGCGACGACGATTGGCGGCGCTTCCTCGCCGCCTGCGAAAAGGCGCGGGTATGCGGCATCGCGGCCGAGGGGCTGGAGGCAACGGCGGCCTTGTTCGGCACGCCGGTGCCCTCCCCGGTTTCCGCTGCGCTGGCCATCGGCCGTACGAATGAGCCGCTGGACGCCACCCGGCTGGCCGACTGGCGCTACCTGCAGCATCTCAACTTCCACGCATTGCCGAACTGGCGTGCGCGCCTGTCCTGGATCGGCGGCCGCCTGCTGCCCCCGGCCGGTCACCTACGCGCGCTCTATGGCGAAGACCTCGGCTATCCGGCGCTGCTGTGGCGACGTCTGCGCAGTGCAGGCTCACGCCTGCGCGGCGGCTGAGGCCCGTTCGAACGGCCGGTAGCCGGCATCCGACTCCAGCAGCGGCACCCCGTCCAGCTCCACCCACGCATGCGCCCGCAGCGCGCCGGGCGCGGCATCCACCGGCACGCCCAGGTGCAGCGCCGGGTCCAGGCGCTTGCAACGCAGCCAGCCGTGCAACAGCAGCGCGCGACGCAGGCAGGTCGCCTCACCCATGGTGTTGTGGCCGGCGCTGGCTGCCAGGCGGGCCAGCGACTGGGCATCGGCGATCTCGGCATTGGTGGCCCGGCGTGGGTTGGCGCGCTTCGAACAACGCTCGATCATCGCGCGGGTGCGGCCATAACCGAACACGGCCAGGCTGGCATGCACCCACCACAGCCCAACGACGCAGCCGGTCAGTCGCCAGCGGTCGCGCGCGTCCAGCGCGCGCCAGCGTTGCAGCCGGCGTCCCATCTCATTCCGGTCCGGACGACACCTGCACCAGCCCGGCCTCACTGAGCTGCCCGACCAGGGCCAGCAGGTCGTCGCCAATGCGCTCGGGCAGCGCATCGAACTCGCCGCACAAGGTGGCGTGCACCTGTGCCAGCGAAGGTGCGCCGGCGGCCAGCAGTTGCCAGATCCGCGTGCCCACCGGATCCAGGCCGAAGTAGCGCTCGCTGGCCAGGTCCAGCAGCACGGCCTCGCCGCCGACTTCCTGCATCAGTACTTCGCCGGAGCATTGCACCCGGTCGTCCAGGGTGACGCGGGGGGGGCTTGCGGTCATGCTATGGGCACGGGTCCAGGGGACGAAAACACAGGGTAGGCAAGCGCGGATGCCGGGTAAAGGGCACGACGGCGGCGGCACCGCCGACACCAGCACGGACGCGCCTGCCATGACGGCCCTCCCGTCCCCGCGGGCCAGGCTCATGGCCCTGCTGCGCCCCTACCGGGGTGCGCTGCTGTTGTCGCTGGCGCTGATGTTCGTGCAGAGCGCGGCGACCCTGGCCCAGCCCTGGGTGGGTGGCCTGCTGACTTCACGGCTGGTGTTCAGCCAGGGCTTCGGCGACCTGCTGTGGCTGCTGTTCGTGCTCGTGGCCGCGCAGGCGGCGCTGGGCTATGCGATATCGGTGCAGTTGCAGGCCGTTTCCGGACGGCTGGTGGCCGATGCCGGGGCGCAGTTGTACGCGCACCTGCAGTCGCTGCCGCTGGCCTGGCACCAGGAGCGGCGCCGCGGCGATGTGCTATCGCTGCTGACCGGCGACATCTATCGGTTGGGCGGCTACCTCACCGGCACCCTGGTGCCGCTGCTGCCGCTGCTGTTCACCCTGGTCGGGGCGCTGGCGATGATGCTGCGCTTGGCGCCGGCCATCGCCGTGGCCATCGCGATCCTGATGCCGATACTGTTCGTCGTGCTGAAGATCGTGGGCCGGCGGCTGCGGCCGCTGGGCCACGCCGCCCAACAGGCGTGGGCCGAGCAGTCGGCCTCGGCCGAGCAGAACCTGGCGATGCTGCCGGTGATCAAGGGCTTCGACACCGCCGGGCTGGAAGCCGAACGCTACGGGCAAACGACTTCGGACCTGTATCAGGTCACCTTGCGCCAGGCGCGCCTGGAAGGGGCAATCGCGCCGGTGGTGAGGGTGCTCAGCGCCGGGGTGATCCTGCTGCTGCTGGGCCTGGCCGGGCGCCTGATCGTGCGCGAGGAACTGACCGCCGGGCAGCTGGTGAGCCTGTTCCTGTACGGCCTGGTGCTGGTGTCCCCGGTCGGCCAGCTCTCGCAGCTCTACGGCCATACCCAGTCGGCACGGGGCGCGCTGGACCGGCTGTTCGAGGCGCTGGACGCGCGCCCCGAGCGCGACGATGGCACGGTGGTGCTGGACGACCCGCGCGGCGAGCTGCGCTTCGAAGGCGTCCGTTTCGCTTACCCGGGGCGCCCGCCGCTGTTCGAAGGGCTGGACCTGCACGTGCGCGCCGGCGAGACGCTGGCGCTGACCGGCCCCAACGGCGCCGGCAAGAGCACCCTGGCGCACCTGCTGCAGCGGCTGGTGGAACCGCAGGCCGGGCGCATCCTGATCGACGGCATCGACCTGCGCGAGGCGACCCTGTCCTCGCTGCGAGCGCAGGTGGGCGTGGTCGCCCAGCAGGTGCTGCTGTTCAACGACACGGTGGCCGGAAACATCGCTTACGGGCGCGCGGATGCGACCGCCGCCGACATCCAGCACGCGGCACGGGCGGCGCGCGCCCACGATTTCATCGCCGATCTGCCGCAGGGCTACGACACCGTGATCGGCGACCAGGGCGTGAAACTGTCCGGCGGGCAGAAACAGCGCCTGTCGCTGGCCCGTGCGCTGCTGCGCGACCCGTCGGTGCTGGTGTTGGACGAGGCCACGGCGATGTTCGACCCGGACGGGGAGCGCGAATTCATCCGCGAATGCCGCGACTTGTTCGCCCAGCGCACAGTGATCCTGATCACCCACCGCCCGGCCAGCCTGGCCTTGGCCGATCGGGTGCTGCGGCTGGACGGCGGGCGGCTGCACGAGGTGCAGGGCGAACGCTGAACCGCGGGGCAGAAATTTTCCGGCCGGTTTCGCGTGGATTTCCGTTATCCAGGCGTCGCCTGCCTGCTAGAGTTGGCCAGGGCGGTCCGGATCGCAGCGCATTGCCCGTTGGACGGCACCACGCCTGAGGGGCAAATGCTTCAACCCGGTTCCATCACATCCGACCCGATGGCGCTGCTTGACCGGCCACTGTGGGTCGTCGGCAGCACGATCACCGCGGCGGTGGCGACCTGGGCGTTGATCTGGCTGCTGCAGCCCGTCGCCGCACGCTGGGGCCTGCTCGACCATCCCCAGGGCCGCAAGGACCACGCGCATTCGACCCCGGTGACCGGCGGGCTGGGCATCGCCCTGGCGCTGCTGGTGCTGGCCCTGCTGGTGCCTTTGCCGATGACCCAGGCCAAGCTCGGTTACGTGGCCGGCTCGGCACTGCTGATCGTGGTCGGCCTGCTGGACGATCTGTACGATCTGCGCTGGTGGTGGCGGGTGCTGGCCCAGGTGCTGGCCGCGCTGGCGATGGTCTACATCGGCGGCGTGCGCATCGAACAACTCGGCCCGGCCTTCGGCCTGCACGACATGGCGCTGGGCATGCTGTCGGTGCCGTTCACCGTGTTCGCCACGGTGGGGCTGATCAACGCGGTGAACATGATCGACGGCGCCGACGGTGTGGCCGGCTCGCTGGTAGGCGCCGCGCTGCTGATGCTCGCGGCGGCGGCGTGGTACGCGGGCAACGCGGGCGTGGCGGCGGTGACCCTGGTCATCTTCGGCGCCACCGTGGGCTTTTTGGCACACAACTTCCCGCTGCCCTGGCGCCGCCGCGCGCGGGTGTTCATGGGTAATGCCGGCAGCGCGTTCATGGGCTTCTCGGTGGCGTGGATTGCCTTCCGTCTGACCCAGAACCCGGGCCACCCGGTGAATCCGGTACTGGCGCTGTGGCTGCTGCCGGTGCCGGTGATCGACTGCCTGGTGTTGATCGTGCGTCGCATCCGCCAGCGCCGCTCGCCGTTTTCGGCCGACCGCGACCATGTCCACCACCTGATGCATGACGCCGGCTTCGGCCCCGCCCAGCTGTGCGTGGTGCTGACCGGGTTGAGCCTGCTCGCCGGACTGACGGTGGGCCAGGCGATGCGCCTGGACGTGCCCAATCCGCTGCTGCTGGCGCTGTTCGTGCTGGCGTGCGTGGCCTGGCTGTGGCTGACCCTGCATCGCGCGCGGGCGTGCCGGATGTTCGCCGGGCTGCATCGGGTGCTGTTCGGGCGGGGCAAGGTAGCGGACGCGGTCGACATGGCCGTGCACGAATCCGCCTCGCCGGCACCGGTCGTCGAGGATCGCGCGGAAAACGGACCGGACCGGCGTTACGGCTAGGACGGGACCCGCGCACCGGGATCCGGGCACCCGCGACGGGCGGGCGGCGCTCAGCTACAATGGCCGGCCACGCGCCCGTAGCTCAGCCGGATAGAGTAGTGGCTTCCGAAGCCGCTGCTCATGGGCCCAAACGGGGGCGGGAAGTGTCACACGGGCCAGTGCTCAGTTGATCGGGCCCGGCAGAAGAAAGTCTTTTAAAAACGCGCCTGTAGCTCAGCCGGATAGAGTAGTGGCTTCCGAAGCCATTGGTCGGGGGTTCGAATCCCTCCAGGCGCGCCAATCCCCTTGTGACGAAAATGGGACGCCGATGGGACAGCGTCCGCACGGCGCTGCGCGCGGCTTGAGTACAAGCCGCCGGGACGATCCTCCCTCCTTCTCCTCTTGAATGACCGGCCCCAAGGCGATGCCTCGGCCCCGGCGGGTCATGCCTGCCGCTTGTGTGAGGCTCCCGCATGACCTATTCCCCTGACCGTCTCGATCGCGAGGTCCGCCTCGCCATCACCCATTTCGCCCTGCTGACCGAATGGACCATCGGCGAGGACGCCGGCCTGCGCATGCTGGATCTGCCGGAGGACAGCCACTTCCCCGAGACGCGCCACCCGGACGAGCTGCCGCCGGTCACCGAGTACGAGATCGGCCGCCGGGTATCCACACTCGAGTCCTACGTGCACTCGCAGCAGTGGGCGAGCACCGTCGCCGCCGACATCCAGCGGCTCCGCTTCATGATCGAAGGCGTATTCCCGCCTTCCGTCGTGGCCGAGTACGAAGCTGAAAAGGCGGACGGGGAGTGGGAGCACGTGCCCGGTCCCTTCGAGGACGGCGCGGGCGACGTACCCCTGGGATACTTCCACGGCGGGCTGATGAGCCAGCTGGCCGACCTGGCCACCGCCCGGCTCAAGGTCGACCAGGACGAGCCCCTGACCATGGGCGAGATCGCCCTGCTCACCGGCAAGCGCGACGCCACGGTGACGACCACCGCATACAGGAGGGTGTTCCCGACGTACGAGCACGACGGGAAGCGCTACGCGGCAGCCGCCGATGTCCTGCCTTGGCTGATCCAGAACGGCTACCTCCCGACGCAAGGCAAGGACGAACCGGGCGCTGCCGCACCGGCCGCCAAACGCGAGGAGCAGTACCTGTTCGTCCCCGTCGCCCGGGACGGCTCGATCTTCGACCCGTCCTGGGCGTCGGGTGGCCGGTTCACGATCGGCCAGAAGGGCAACGAAACCAGGTTCGACAGCTACATGGATGCCCTAGAAGCGCTGCAGCGCATGCCCATGCCGCGCTGGCGCAGGCCCGGTCCGAAGGGCATCCCCGGCATCGTTGCCGGCGTGCGCTTCGAGCGCCTGGCGCGCAGCCGCGTTGAAGCCGCCTGACCCTTCTCCCAGAAATCCGAGACAGATCCGATCATGAGCACGAACGACCTGTTCCACCGCTACGTCGCAACCATTGCGAGCCTGCCGTCCAACTTCGACATCGAGCAGCCCCTTCCCGGTTCACTCCGGATCACGGGCGATGCGCGCCATGAGGTCTACTACGCGCCCTTCGACCACGTGAACACCTCTGCCAAGGTGGTTCTTGTCGGCATCACGCCGGGGCGCGTCCAGGCGATCGAGGCCATCAAGACGGCGGCGCATTGCCTGCGGGGCGGCCTTAGTGAAGCCGAGACGCGAGCCCGAGCCAAGAACGCTGCAAGTTTCGCAGGGCCGATGCGTAGAAACTTGGTGAACCTGCTTGACCATGTCGGACTCGCCAAGCGCCTGGGCCTGCAGTCGACCGCGGAACTCTGGATGAACCGCCCCGGCTTTCTTGGAGGCCGTCTGGTTTGAGTCAGGCCGCCTTGGCCTGACCGGCATGTTGCCGATAGTAAGCCGCTTCGGCTTCCGCTGGCGGGACATGCCCGATCGGCCCCAGCAGTCGTTTGTGATTGAACCAGTGCACCCAGTCCAGCGTGGCCAGTTCCACCTGCTCGCGGTTGCGCCATGAGCGCCGATGGATCACCTCGGCCTTGTACAACCCGTTGATCGTCTCGGCCAGAGCGTTGTCATAACTGTCGCCCACGCTGCCCACCGATGGTTCGATCCCGGCCTCGGCCAGCCGCTCGCTGTAGCGGATCGACACGTATTGCGACCCGCGGTCGGAGTGATGAATCAGCGTCTCCTCCTCACCCCGCTGCCGGGCATGCAGGGCTTGCTCCAGAGCGTCGAGCACGAAGTCCGTGGTCATCGAACTCGACGCCTTCCAGCCCACGATCCGTCGCGCGTACACGTCGACCACGAACGCCACGTACACCATGCCCTGCCAAGTCGACACGTACGTGAAGTCGCTCACCCACAGCGCGTTCGGACGATCGGCCTGGAACTGCCGGTTCACCCGGTCCAGCGGGCATGGCGTCGCCTTGTCGCTGTGGGTGGTCTTCACCACCTTGCCGCGGATCACGCCACGCAGGCCCAACCGGCGCATCAGCCGTTCCACCGTGCACCGCGCTACCTGCCAGCCTTCCCGCAGCAACTGCTTCCAGACCTTCTTGGCGCCGTACACCTGCTTGTTCTCGTCCCAGACCCGCCGAACTTCCACCTCCAGCGCCCGATCCCGCCACCACCGATCCGGACGCGCATCCGGATCGGCCTGGCGGGCCGCATGGCTG
>JAFLEA010000066.1 GCA_017302035.1 Lysobacterales bacterium | reverse complement strand
GCCAGCGCGGCGCGGCGCGGGTCCGGACCGGGCGATGGGCGGCTCATCGCGCCCGGCCGCACACGCGCGGACGGGATGCGGCGGCACGGTTCCCGATCACCGCGCGGATTGCAAAGCCTTGCGTTGCGGCCATGTCCATTCCCTTGGGCCGGCCCCCTGCGCCGCCAGTATAGGCGCAGTGGTATACCTGCACCGATGCGCAAACCACGCCGTGACATCGACGTACTGCTCGTGGGCGGGGGCCACAACGGCCTGGTCTGCGCTGCCTACCTGGCCCGGGCCGGGCTCAGGGTAACCGTACTCGAGCGCCGCGGCGTGGTCGGCGGCGCGGCGGTGACCGAGGAATTCCACCCCGGGTTCCGCAATTCGGTGGCGTCCTACACCGTCTCGCTGCTGCAGCCACAGGTGATCGCGGACCTGGACCTGCATCGCCACGGCCTGCGCATCGTCCTGCGCAAGCGCAACAACTTCCTGCCGCTGCCCGAGGGTGGCTACCTGCTCACCGGCGCCGGCCGCACCGCGGACGAGGTGGCGAAGTTCTCGCGCCGCGACGCCGAGGCATTGCCGGCCTACGAGGCGCGACTGGATGCCATCGCCGACGTGCTGCGTGCGCTGGCCCTGCAGCCGCCGCCGAACGTCAGCGACGGTGGCTGGTGGAAGGCGCTGCCCGAGCTGTTGCGCGGCGCGCGCCTGGGCCGGCGCCTGCACGCGCTGGACCAGACCCTGCGCCAGGAGCTGCTGGACCTGTTCTCGATCTCCGCGGCCGAGTACCTGGACCGCTGGTTCGAGAGCGCGCCGATCAAGGCCCTGTTCGGTTTCGACGGCATCGTCGGCAACTACGCCAGCCCGTATGCACCCGGCACGGCCTACGTGCTGCTGCACCACGTGTTCGGCGAGGCCAACGGGGTCAAGGGCGCCTGGGGCCACGCCATCGGCGGGATGGGTGCGATCACCCAGGCGATGGCCCGTGCCGCCATCGAGGCCGGCGTGGACATCCGGGTTGGCGAGGGCGTGCGCGAAGTGCTGGTCGAAGACGGGCGGGCGGTCGGCGTGGCCACCTCCGGCGGCGAGACGCTGCGCGCACGCGCGGTGGTCGCCAACGTCAACCCGAAGCTGCTGTACCAGCGCCTGTTGCCGGCCGCCGCGGTGCCGCCGGCCACCCGCGAGCGGATGCGGAACTGGCGCTGCGGCTCGGGCACCTTGCGCATGAACGTGGCGTTGTCGCGGTTGCCGGACTTCACCGCGCTGCCGGGTGCGGGCGAGCACCTGACCGCCGGGATCATCCTCGCCCCCAGCCTCGATTACATGGACCGCGCCTGGCGCGACGCGCGCGAACGCGGCTGGTCGCGCGAGCCGGTGGTGGAGATGCTGGTGCCTTCCACTCTCGACGATTCGCTGGCCCCGCCGGGCATGCACGTGGCCAGCCTGTTCTGCCAGCACGTGGCCCCGGACCTGCCTGGCGGCCGCAGCTGGGACGACCACCGCGAGGAAGTGGCCGACCTGATGGTCGCCACCGTCGACCGCTATGCGCCGGGCTTCGCCGCTTCGGTGCTGGGCCGCCAGGTCCTGACCCCGCTGGACCTGGAGCGCGAGTTCGGCCTGGTCGGCGGCGACATCTTCCATGGCGCGCTGAGCCTGAACCAGTTGTTCTCGGCGCGGCCGATGCTGGGCCAGGCCGACTACCGCGGCGCGATCCCGGGGCTGTACCTGTGCGGCGCGGGCACCCATCCGGGCGGCGGCGTCACCGGCGCGCCCGGGCACAATGCGGCGCAGGTGGTGATCGCGGATCTGTGCTGATGCGCTAACCTTGGTGGCCCACGTCGTGCTGCCGGACCCGTTGCATGCCCGCTCCCGCGGATTTCCACGCCTTCCCCGACGCCAACGGCCACTTCGGCCGCCATGGCGGCCGTTTCGTCGCCGAAACCCTGATCGGCCCGCTGCAGGAACTGGCCGCGGCCTACGATGCGGCCAAGGCCGATCCGGCCTTCGTCGCCGCCTTCGAGGACGACCTCAGGCACTACGTCGGCCGGCCCAGCCCGATCTACCACGCCCGGCGCCTGAGCGCCGACGTCGGCGGCGCGCAGATCCTGCTCAAGCGCGAGGACCTCAACCACACCGGCGCGCACAAGGTGAACAACACCATCGGCCAGGCGTTGCTGGCCGCACGCATGGGCAAGAAGCGGATCATCGCCGAGACCGGCGCCGGCCAGCACGGCGTGGCCAGCGCCACCGTGGCCACGCGCCTGGGCCTGGAGTGCGTGGTGTACATGGGCGCCACCGACATCGAGCGGCAGAAGATAAATGTTTATCGGATGAAGCTGCTCGGCGCCACGGTAGTGCCGGTGACCAGCGGCTCGGCCACGCTCAAGGACGCGCTCAACGAGGCGATGCGCGACTGGGTGACCAACGTCCAGGACACCTTTTACATCATCGGCACGGTGGCCGGTCCCGATCCGTATCCGCGCATGGTGCGCGATTTCAACGCGGTGGTCGGGCGCGAGGCGCGTGCGCAGATGCTGGAACAGTACGGGCGCCTGCCCGATGCGATCACCGCCTGCGTGGGCGGCGGCAGCAATGCCATTGGTCTGTTCCATGCCTTCCTCAACGATCCGGGCGTGCGCATCGTCGGCGCCGAGGCGGCGGGCGAGGGCATCGCCACCGGCCGCCACGCCTCTTCGCTGGCCGCCGGCCGGGTCGGCGTGCTGCACGGCAACCGCACCTACGTGATCTGCGACGACGACGGCCAGATCATCGAGACCCATTCGATCTCCGCCGGCCTGGACTATCCGGGCGTCGGTCCGGAGCACGCCTTCCTCAAGGACAGCGGCCGCGCCGAATACGTCGGCATCACCGACGACGAGGCCCTGGCCGCGTTCCACCGCCTCACCCGCAGCGAGGGCATCCTGCCGGCGCTCGAGTCCAGCCACGCGGTGGCGCAGGCGATCAAGCTGGCGCGCGAACTGCCGAAGGACGCGCTGGTGCTGTGCAACCTGTCCGGCCGCGGCGACAAGGACGTGCATACCATCGCCGCGCGCGAGGGGATCGTGCTGTGACGTCCATCGACCGCATCGAAACCAGGTTTGCCGGGCTCCGCGCCGCCGGCCGCAAGGCACTGATCCCCTTCGTCACCGCCGGCGATCCGTCGCTGGAAGCCACGGTGCCGGTGATGCATGCGCTGGTCGAGGCCGGCGCCGACGCGATCGAACTGGGGGTGGCCTTTTCCGATCCGATGGCCGATGGCCCGGTGATCCAGCGCAGTTCCGAGCGCGCGCTGGCGCGCGGCGCCGGTACCGGCTACGTGCTGGATTGCGTGCGCCGCTTCCGCGAGCGCGACGCCGATACGCCGGTGGTGCTGATGGGCTACCTCAATCCGGTCGAGATCCGTGGCGCGGCGCGCTTCGCCGCCGAGGCGGTAGCCGCGGGCGTGGACGGCGTGCTGCTGGTCGACCTGCCGCCGGAGGAAGCGATGGAGTTCCGGCAGGCGTTCGATGCTGCCGGCCTGGCGCTGGTGATGCTGGCCTCGCCGACCACCTCGGCCGCGCGCGCGGCGATGCTGTGCGCGAACGCGCAGGGCTATCTGTACTACGTCAGCTATGCCGGCGTGACCGGCGCCGATCACCTGGACACGGGTGCCGCCGGCAGGCGCCTGCAGGAACTGCGTGCCGCCGCGCGGGTGCCGGTGGTGGCCGGTTTCGGAATCAAGGACGCGGCCAGCGCCGCGGCGATGGCGGTCGACGCGGATGGGGTAGTGGTCGGCAGCGCGCTGGTGGCGGCGCTGGCCGACGCCGGTTCGGCCGGCGAGGCCGCCGCCCGGGCGAAGGCCTTCCTGGCGCCGCTGCGCCGGGCCCTGGATGCGTCCTGGTAGAGCGGACCGTCGGTCTGCCGCCGTGCCCCCTACGCGCCAGCGAACAGGTCCGGCGCCGGAGCCTCGCGCGGCAGCGCGCCTTCCAGTTCGAGCAGGAAGCGCTTGGTCGGCAGGCCGCCGCTGAAGCCGGTGAGCGTACCGTCGGCGCCGATGACCCGGTGGCAGGGCAGCACGATCGGCAGCGGGTTGCGGCCGTTGGCCGCGCCCACGGCACGGGTTGCGGTGGGCCGTTGCAGGTGCGCGGCGAGCTGCGCGTAGCTGCGGGTCTGGCCGTAGGGGATGGTGGCCAGCGCGAACCAGACCTGGCGCTGGAACGGCGTGCCCTGCGGCGCCAGCGGCAGGTCGAAGCCGCGCCGGAGGCCGGCGAAGTATTCGTCCAGTTGCGCCTGCGCGCGCTGCAGCAGTGGATGGTCGGCTGCGCGCCAGCCCTGGCGTGGCAGCGGATCGCTGTCGCCGGGGAACTCGATCGCGTGCAGGCCCGCATCCGAGGCGGCGATGGTCAACAGCCCGACCGGGCTGTCGATGTGGCGGAAGTGGATCGTGCTCATGGGTGCTTCTCCGTGGAAACGGGCGCTGCCATCGCGTCGCGCCACAGGTGGATCGCGGCATAGGCGCGCCAGGGGCGCCAGGCTTCGGCACGCGTCCGCAGCTGGCGCGCGGCGGCCCGGCCCCCATCGGCGGCCAGCGCCTTCTGCAGGACCAGATCCTCGGCCGGAAACGCATCGGGATGGGCCAGCGCGCGCAAGGCGAGGTAGTGGGCCGTCCACGGGCCCAGGCCGGGGAGCGCGCTCCAGGCGGCGACGAAGTCGTCCAGGGTCTGCGCCGCATCGAAACCGGCCCGGTGGTCGAGCAGGGCGCGGGCGACCCCGCGCACGGCCCCGGTGCGCGCGCCGGTCAGGCCGAGGCCGCCCAGGTCGCCCTCGGCCAGTGCCGCCGGCGAAGGGAACAACCGCGCCAGCCCGGGTGCCGGCGCCGCCGCCAGCGGATGCCCGTGCCGCTCCGCCACGCGCGCGGCCAGGGTGCGCGCCGCGGCCACGCTGACCTGCTGGCCGATCACCGCCCGCACCGCGGTCTCGAAACCGTCCCAGCCGCCGGGCAGGCGCAGGCCGGGGCGCCTGCGCAGCAGCGGGCGCAGGCGTGGATCGGTGGACAGCACCGCGGCGATCGCATCCGGATCGGCGTCCAGGTCGAACATCCGCCGTACCCGGGCGACGGTTGCGGCCAGCTGCGCCGGCGCGATGCCCTGCAGTTCCAGTTTCAGCGCATGGGTGCACCCATCGCCGCCGCCGGGCCATGCGCTCACCCGCAGCCAGCCCGGCGCCGTCGGCGTGCCGATCGTGCGCGAGTAACTGCGCAGGTCGACCGCCTCCACCCCGGGCAGGGCACGTTCGCGCAGGAATCCGAGCGTGGCGGCGAAATCGAACGGCGGCCGGTAGCCCAGCCGCAGCACCAGCGGCAGGGCCGCGCCGCCGGCCGCCGTTTCCCGGGGCGCCTGCCGGCGCAGTGCGCCCGGTGCCATCCGGTAGGCGGCCAGGAACGCGGCGTTGAAGCGGCGCAGGCTGGTGAAGCCTGCGGCCAGCGCCACTTCGGTGATCGGCAACGCGGTTTCGGTCAGCAACTGCTTGGCGAACAGCAGCCGGCGGGTGCCGTGCACGCGGACGGGGGCCGCGCCGAGGCGCTCGACGAACAAGCGCCGCAACTGGCGTTCCCCCAGGTGCACGCGCCCGGCCAGTGCGTCGAGCGGGTGTTCGGCGAGGAAGCCCTGGTCGATCAGCTTGAGCGCGCGCGCCACCGCGTCGTCGCCGCGGCGCCAGCCGCCTTCGCCCGGCGCCAGTTCCGGTCGGCAGCGCAGGCAGGGCCGGAATCCCGCGGCTTCGGCCGCGGCGGCGCTCGGGTAGTAGTCGACGTTGCGGCGATGGGGCACCGGCGCCGGGCACACCGGCCGGCAATAGATCCCGGTACTGCGCACCGCGGTGAAGAAGCGGCCGTCGAAGCGCGGATCGCGGCTCAGCCGTGCGCGCTCGCAGGCAAGTGGGTCCGGGATCCGGGAAGCGGGCGAAGGGCCTGGAGACATGGGTGCAGGCTAGCACCGGAGCCGGACCGGGACTCGCCGTTTTCGGACATGTGTGCGGGTGCGCCATCGGCCTCCGGTCGCGCCCCGGGGGATCGCACTTGACCGACCGCCACCGGTCTGGCCATGCTGCGGGCGTCGGCCGCAAGATGGTGGAGGTTCGCGATGAGACGAATTGCCTGGGCATGTCTGTGCCTGGCCCTGCCGGCATTCACCGCGCATGCCGCGTTCGAAGGCCGGGAGTCCGCCTCGGGCAGGATCCTGCCCGAAGCGTCGGACCAGGCCGGCCATCGTGACCGGAGTGCCGCACCCGCCACTCAGGAGCGGGACCGGACCCGTCGCAGCAGGATGGTCGCGGCCGAGCCGAAGGACCGCCCGCAGATGCGGTTTTCGGCCCTGTACCGCGAGGTCGGCCCCGATCCGGGCACCCGCGACAATTGCCTGAAAGGCACCGGCAGCCGGGTCAAGCGCGACGCCTCCGGCGTCGGCGCCTGCACCATCGGCAACGGACAGGTGTTCAAGATCGAACACTGAATCCGGCCGCGGACCGCCGCGGGCCCCGGTTCCCGTTCTGGCCGCGCGGCATCGGCACCGGCCAGGTACGGTCCCCGGGTGACCGCTTCCGTCAGTGCCCGGGAGCGGGCGCCTCGCGCAGCACCGGCAGCAGGGTCCGCGGGTTGCCATCGTTCGGTGCGGCGGAGATGCCGAGCAGTCGCGCCAGCAACGGATACACGTCGACGTTGTCGAAAGCCGGAATCACGGCACCCTCGCGGAACGAAGGACCGCGGGCGATGAAGATCGCGTGCATCGCCGGCTCGGCCGGATCGTAGCCGTGCGAGCCGCGGGTGCCCGCGGCCCGGTTGGCCAGGGACTTCCGCGACAACGCATCCCAGCCCTTGTCCATCTGGCAGACGATCGCGGGGATGCGCGGGTGGGTGCCGTAGTGCCAGCGTGCGGGCAGCTCCTGCTTGCGCCAGCATTCGTAGTGCTCGTGCCGTCCGAGCAGGGCGGCCTCGGCCTGCTGCTGGCGCCCCTCGCGCGGATCGAAGCCGATGACCTGCCCGAAGGAAACCGGTTCGGCCAGTGCGGGGGCAACCATGTCCTCGACCACGACCACGTGGCCGTCCGGCACCTCGGCCATGCCGTGGTCGGAAACGACGACGATGTCGGTGGCATCGAGCATGCCGGCGCGCTCGAGACGATCCAGCAGCTCGCCGATGCCGGCGTCCACTTCGCGCATCGCCTGGTGCAACTGTCCGGAATCCGGGCCGTGCGCGTGCCCGGCGGCGTCCACATGCTCCAGATACAGCGTCGCCAGGCGCGGTCGCGTCGACAGCGGTTCGGCCAGCCAGGCGGCCACGGTGTCCACGCGCTCGGTGATCGGACGTTCGGCGTCGAACGGGCTCCAGCGGGTCGGCCGCAAGCCGTGGATGGCGGCCTCGCTGCCCGGCCAGGACAGGGTGGCGGTGGGCAGGCCCGCTTTTTCCGCACCGACCCACAACGGTTCGCCACCCCACCAGCCGTCATCGCTCACCGCTTTGCGGTTGGACTGCCAGAACCGGCCGAGCCCGGCATCGCGCATGGTGTTGTGCACGATGCCGTGGTGGTCCGGGCGCAGGCCGGTGACCAGGGTGTAGTGGTTGGGGAAAGTCAGCGACGGATACGAGGGGTTCATCCATTCCGCGTGCACGCCTTCGCGCGCCAGGCGGTCGAGGTTCGGGGTGTCGCCCCGGCCCAGGAAGCCCGGATGCACGCCGTCGAGCGAGATCAGCAGCAGCGGATGCGGTTCCCGCCCGGGAGGAGCGACTGCGACCGGGGGGGTGCTGCAGGCGGCGAGGAACAGCAGGAGCAGGGGGGCAAACAGGCGGAACGGTCGGCTCATGCGCGCATGATACGGAAGAAAACATGACACCTGCCGTACCCGCCAGGCGGTGCCCGGGCCGCAGCCGCGGCACGGCGGATGGGTTAGGATTCCGGGCATGCGCGATTCCTCGATCTCCCGCACCATGGCCCTCCCCCGCAGTGCGTCGCTGGCATTGCTGGGCTTCCTCGCTTGCGGCCTGCCGGCCTGGGCGCAATCGGTGCAGCCCAACCGCTACAGCCAGTCGCCGCCGCCGAAGGTTTCCGACGACAGCCTCTACCAGCGCCAGCAACAGGCCAGCGAGGATGCGGCGCACCAGCAGCACGAGACCGCGCGTCGCGTCGAGCGCGACCACATCGGCCAGGCCATCGATGCCAATCGGCAGGCGCAGGAAGCCGATCGGGTCCGCACCGAGCAGCGTCGCGCCACCGCTGCCAGCCTTGCCGAGTCGGAACGCCTGCGCCAGGAGTACGAACAGCGCCGCCAGGCCAGCGAGCGCAAGCGGCAAGACCTGGAACGGCAGCGCGACCAGGCCGAAAAGCGGCCCTGACCGCTGTACCCGGCGTCCGCGGGGCCGCCGCACGCGGCGTGCCCGCGCATGACTTCCTGCCCATGCACGGTGCACGGCCGCGCCACACATTGCCGCATGCGCCAAGCCCAAGGAGCCGTCGATGGAAATCAGGATCCTGGTCCTAGCCTGCTGCCTGGGGTTGCCGGCGGTGGCCGCGGCGCAGGCGCCCGCCCCGCCGGTCGCCGTGCACAACGACACCGAATGCGAGGTGTGGGCGCGCGAGCTCGGTTTCGCCCGGTCGGTCGCCACCCACGATGCCGCCGCGTTCGCCGCGTTCCTGCATCCGCAAGCCGCGTTCAATACCGGCCATCCGGCGCCGACCCGCGGCCGTGATGCGATCGCCCGCGACTGGGCCGACGTCATCGCCGGGAAAGGGCTGGAGCTGTCGTGGTATCCCACGCGCGTGACCGTCGGCGGACGCGGCGACATCGCATGGTCCAGCGGTCCGGCGCTGTTCGAGCGGCCGCAGGCCGATCCCGGGCGGCGCCACTCGATCGGCCAGTACCAGTCGGTATGGCAGAAGGATGGCGACGGCGTCTGGAGGGTCGTGTTCGACCACGGCGTGGGGATCAAGCCGGCCGGCGAGGACGAGGTCAAGGCCTTCCACGCCGGGCGCCGGGAGGATTGCCCGCGCGGCTGATCCGGGAGTGCTGCGATAATCGCCGCAATCAAGCTCCCGAGGTTACCCGGCATGTCCGATCCCCGCCACGACCCGTCGCGCCTCGTCCGTGCCCCGCGCGGCGCGCAGCTGAACTGCCGCAGCTGGCTCACCGAAGCTCCGTTCCGCATGCTCCAGAACAACCTGGACCCGGAGGTGGCCGAGCGGCCGCAGGATCTGGTGGTCTATGGCGGCATCGGCCGTGCCGCGCGCGACTGGGCCAGCTACGACGCGATCCTGGCAACCCTGAAGACCCTGGGCGACGACCAGACCCTGCTGGTCCAGTCCGGCAAGCCGGTCGGCGTGTTCCCTACCCACGTCGACGCGCCGCGGGTGCTGATCGCCAATTCCAACCTGGTGCCGCACTGGGCCACCTGGGAGCACTTCAACGAGCTCGACCGCAAGGGGCTGATGATGTACGGGCAGATGACCGCCGGCTCCTGGATCTACATCGGTTCGCAGGGGATCGTGCAGGGCACCTACGAGACCTTCGTGGAGATGGGGCGCCAGCACTACGGCGGCAGCCTCAAGGGTCGCTGGATCCTCACCGCCGGCCTGGGCGGCATGGGCGGCGCACAGCCGCTGGCCGCCTCGCTGGCGGGCGCCAGTTCGCTGACCATCGAGTGCCGGCAGAGCAGCATCGATTTCCGCCTGCGCACGCGCTATGTGGACGAGCAGGCCACCGACCTGGACGACGCGCTGGCCCGCATCGCCAAGTACACCGCGGCCGGCGAGGCGAAGTCGATCGCGCTGCTCGGCAACGCCGCCGAAGTGCTGCCCGAACTGGTCCGCCGCGGCGTGCGCCCGGACGCAGTGACCGACCAGACCAGCGCACACGACCCGGTGCACGGCTACCTGCCCGCCGGCTGGACGGTCGAGCAGTGGCTGGCCGAGCAGCAGGCCGATCCGGACAAGGTGCGCGACGCGGCCAAGCGCTCCATGCGCGTGCACGTGGAGGCGATGCTCGCGTTCCATGCCCGGGGCATCCCGACCGTGGATTATGGCAACAACATCCGCCAGATGGCCCAGGACGAGGGCTGCGTCAACGCCTTCGATTTCCCCGGTTTCGTCCCGGCCTACGTGCGCCCGCTGTTCTGTCGCGGCATCGGCCCGTTCCGCTGGGTCGCGCTCAGCGGCGATCCCGAGGACATCTACAAGACCGATGCCAAGGTCAAGGAACTGATCCCCGACGATCCGCACCTGCACCGCTGGCTGGACATGGCCCGCGAGCGGATCAGCTTCCAGGGCCTGCCGGCGCGGATCTGCTGGGTCGGCCTGGGCCTGCGCCACAAGCTGGGTTTGGCGTTCAACGAAATGGTCCGCAACGGCGAACTGAAGGCGCCGCTGGTGATCGGCCGCGACCATCTGGACAGCGGCAGCGTGGCCTCGCCCAACCGCGAGACCGAGGCGATGGCCGACGGCAGCGATGCGGTCTCCGACTGGCCGCTGCTCAACGCCATGCTCAACGTCGCCGGCGGCGCCACCTGGGTGTCGCTGCACCATGGCGGCGGGGTGGGCATGGGCTACAGCCAGCACAGCGGCGTGGTGATCGTGTGCGACGGCACGGCGGAGGCCGACAGGCGCATCGCCCGGGTGCTGTGGAACGATCCCGGCACCGGGGTGATGCGCCACGCCGACGCCGGTTACGAGATCGCCCGCCAGTGCGCGAAGGAGCAGGGACTGGCCCTGCCGATGCTCTGAACTGCGCTGGCCGGCATGCGCCATCCGCGCGCCGGCCGGGTTTTCCGTATGTCCTGGTGCGCGCGCGGCCTCGGTTGAGTGCCGTCGGCATGCTCGTGCATGATGCGCGTCGGCGGGTTGCATACGGAGGTCGCGTGCGTCATTGCATCTGGGCGATGGTTGCCGGCCTGCTCGTGCAGGGTGGCGCGGCTGCCGCGGGCCCGGCCGTTCCCGGCGGATGCCCGGTGCCGGGTCGGATCGCACCGGTGTATCCGCAGAGCATGGTCAGGCTGCAGGCCACGGGGTCGGTCGTGCTCGAATTGTCGGCGGATGGATGCGGCCGGGTGATCGAGGTGCGCATCAAGCAGGGCAGCGGCCATGCGGCGCTGGACGAGGCGGCCGTCGCCGCCGCGCGCCAATGGGTTCTGGACCCGGCCGATGCCGCGTCGGGACCGGTCGAGGCGACGCTCGGGTTCGGCCTGGAAGAGGCCCGGCCATACCGCTACGTCACCCATGGCTGGCCGGAAAGCCACAAGCGGGCGCGGTACGTGCCCGATTCGCTCCCCGGGTACCTCACGCCCGGACAGGTCCTGGATCACTACGACCTCAGGCCGGTGGAGATGATCACGCCTCCGTACCGCAACGTGCGCAACGTGTTTTTCCGCCAGGGCGGCGACAGCGAGCCTGCGGAGTACTGGTTGTTCTTCTTCCTGCACGGCCAGCCGCGCGTGGCGGCGCGGTACCGGCTGGAGATGGAGGCCGGGGAGCCGGTGGTCCGGTTTGCGTTCCTCTGCGACAACGAACCGAAACTCTGCGATCGCGACCGCAAGCTCCTGATGAAAGGCCTGCCGTTCGCGCGCGCGCGCTGAGCCGCGAGAACGCCGCCCTCCGGGAGGCCGGTGGTGGTACCGCCCTGGCCGGCAGCCCCGTGCCGGGGCAGGCCCGGCGACATCTGCCGCCTGGCCAGGCGTCCATGCCCGTCGTCCACGCCCACCCGTGCCGCGCTGCCGTAGTACGTGTGGTACCCGGCCACCATCTCGCCGGGGCCATCATCCGCTTCGATCGCGGCGGGTCGTTCAGCGACCCAGGTCCAACACGCTGGCGAAGCCGCCAAAGATCATCCGCTTGCCGTCGAAGGGTATCGGTGGATTGCCGGGCGCGGCCGGATCCATGCGGGGGTCTTCCATCAGCTTCTTCATCCCGGCATCGCGGGTGGCCTTGTCCGGCCACTCGACCCAGGAGAAGGCGACCGTCTCGTCTTCGCGGGCCTGGACCGAGCGGAAGAAGTCGGTGACCTGGCCATGCGGGACGTCGTCGCCCCAGCATTCCACCACCCGGGTGGCGCCGTATTCCAGGAACACCGGGTCGAACTGGCGGGCATGGGCGATGAATGCCTCCTTGTTGGCGGTGGGGACGGCGATCACGAATCCATCGACGTAGGACATGGCGATACTCCAGTGGCCTGTTGTTGCGGAAACGGGCCGCAACGCCCGGTTCCGGCGGTTGTGGCGCCAGCCTGCACCTGCCGGTGTTCATGCAGTGCAAAGGCCGGGGGCTCGCCGGGAGGCAGGGGGGAGACGGCCGGTCCGCCGCATTCATCGCCGGTTGCGGCAGCGGCGCCGGCAGCGCCTAGACTGGCGTGATTCCATCCTCTCCGCCGCCGCCGTGATGCCGATCCCGCGCTCCTGTCTTGTCCTGGCCAGCGCCATCCTGCTGGCCGGATGCGTGCGCGAGGCCGAACCCGAGCCCGTCGGACGGATCGTGACCCAGGCGACGATTTCCCCCGAGGAGGGCGGTGCGGTCAGCCGTGCCCCGATGCCGGCGCCGCCCCAGCCGGCCCAGGCGCCGCCGCTGCCGGCCGCGCCGGCGCCCAGGGTGCCGGACTGGTCGCCCTTGGAACTGGTCTCGGGACAGGCCTGGATCGACTGCCGGCTCGACTACCGGCTGGGCGACGGCGAGGCGCTGGTCTCGCTGGAGCGCGACGACCTGCGCCGGCAACTCGAGCCGTGCCGGGAGGGCGACGTGTTGCGCCTGCGCTACCGCGGCCGGATCGCCGCCGACTTCACCGCGCTGGTGGAGCGGGTGGCGCGGGTGGCCGACGGCCTGGGGATCGGCAGCCGGGTGCTGGATCTGGATTCCACCGGCGGCCAGGTCGAGGACGCGATCCGCGCCGGCGACTGGATCGGCGGCAACCGCTGGACGATCTGGGTGCGCGAGGATTCGGTCTGCCACAGCGCGTGCGTGTTCGTGCTCGCCGGCGGCGACAGCCGGCGCCTGGCCGGCAGGGTCGGCATCCACCGCATCATCCGGCTCAGTTCCACCGCCACCAGCCGCACCGAACTGAACACCGAGCTGCAGGCGGTCTACGCCACGGTGCGCGCGTACCTGGAGCGCAATGGGGCCTCGCCGCTGCTGGCCGACGCGATGAAGACCGTGCCCAATCGCAGCCTGCGCCTGCTCACCGCCGACGAGCTGCGCAGCTATGGCCTGGACGGCAACAACGCCGCCCAGGACGACCTGGACCGGGTGCGCTTGCTGGACAAGTGCGGCGACGACTTCATGCGTCGCCGCGACGCCTGGGTCCGGGCCTTCGACCAGCGCTGCCAGTCCGAGCGCGACGTGTACGCGCTGAACGAATGCGGCCTCGCCTTGCGCCGCGACTTCGGCTTCCCCGACGACGACTGCCCGGCGGAGAGTCCGCTGGCCGAGTTCAACGAACTGCCCGCTGTCGTGCTGCCGGAGGCCGGGCCGGAGCCGGTCGCCGGTGGGACGGAATCGGGGGCGTCGGCGCCGGCGACGGCGAAGGCGATGGAGGCCACGAGGAGCGCCTTGCACGAGGGCAGCGGCGTCGCGCGCACGAGCGCGTCGAGCGTCGTGTCGGCGCCGGCGCGAGACATCACCCGCCACGCGAGGACCATGGTGCAGAGCTCGGTGATCGCCTCCGCCGCGCGCGCGCCCACCTCGTCGTCCCTCGCGTCGTCGGTCACGATCACCGCCTCGAGGCTCACCTCGCTCCCCTCGAGCACCACCCGCGTCGTCGCGGTCGAGGCCACCTGCGCGAGGAGCTGCGCCATCACACCCCCGAGGGAGGTGATGGGCCCGAGGGCGGCCGTGAGGGAGATCGCGTGACGGCCCAGGGGCGTGCCCGTCACGCGACCCTGGATCGGCACGCCGTCCCACACCGCGGACACGTGATCGTCGAAGCGAGAGACCACCTCAGACTCCAGGTTCGGCGCCGACGCGTAGCGCCCCTCCGCGACCCCTTCGAGCAGCGACGCAAGGTCCTCGATCGTGAACAGGCGATGGACCGCCATGCCGACCTCCCCTGCGCCCGCGGGGACGACCACTTCCGCCTTCACGGGCGCCCTTCGTACAACACCGAGGCTAGACCTCATCGAAGCACTTCGGGAAGTGACGCGGCCCGAGAAAGTCCAGCAACCCGAGTTGGCGCTGGCATATCGCAGTGCCAGATCGATTTTGCAGGACGCTCGGAAATCTCGGGGAATGTGCGCGCGGTACGCGGGGTGCTACCACGGAGGCGACGTGACCCTCGCGCGACGCACGATGCTGCTGCTGGCCCTCCCCCTCGTGGGGTGCTTGACGCGCTCGCTCCCGGTGCCGCCGCCGAGCGCGGTGGTGCAGGCGATCACGGCGTGCGAGCCGGCGGTGTGCCCGAACGGCGGGGTGACGGTGACGCTGGGCGGGACGGCGATCGCGGGCGCGCTGGTGATCGTAGAGGACACGAGCCTCGCGAGCGTCGGGCCGCGCGGCGAGGCGCTGGTCGCGG
>JAFLEA010000065.1 GCA_017302035.1 Lysobacterales bacterium | reverse complement strand
CGCGCCGGCCAGCAAGCCGCCGGTGGCGCCTTCGCACCGCGCCCCGGCCGAGCCGGCGGCGCCGAAGCCCGCCCTGGGCACCGGCAGGCCGGCCGACATCGAATGCCGGATCGTGGTGCTCGGTTCCGGCCCCGGCGGCTACACCGCCGCGTTCCGCGCCGCCGACCTGGGCCTGGACACGGTCCTGGTCGAGCGCTACGCCAGCCTGGGCGGCGTGTGCCTCAACGTCGGCTGCATCCCGTCCAAGGCGCTGCTGCATTCGGCCGCGGTGATCGAGGAAGCCGCGCACGCCGGCGAGTGCGGCATCGAGTTCGCCGCGCCGAAGATCCACCTGGACAAGCTGCGCGGCTACAAGGAGAAGGTCGTCGGCCAGCTCACCAAGGGCCTGGCCGGCATGGCCAAGCAGCGCAAGGTGCGCACGGTGCAGGGCGTGGCGAAGTTCGTGTCGCCCAATGAGCTCGAGATCGCGGGCACCGACGGCAAGACCCAGCTGCTGCGCTTCGAGCAGTGCATCATCGCCGCCGGTTCGCAGGCGGTGAAGCTGCCGAACTTCCCGTGGGACGACAAGCGGGTGATGGACTCCACCGATGCGCTGGACCTGGCCGAGGTGCCGAAGACCCTGCTGGTCGTCGGCGGCGGCATCATCGGCCTGGAAATGGCCACCGTGTATTCCGCGCTCGGCGCCAAGGTCGCCGTGGTCGAGTTCATGGACCAGCTGATGCCGGGCGCCGACAAGGACCTGGTCAAGCCGCTGGCCGACCGCATCAAGAAGCAGGGCATCGAGGTCCATCTCAAGACCAAGGCGTCGGGCGTGAAGGCCGACAAGAAGGGCATCACCGTCACCTTCGAGTCGGCCACCGAAGGCGAGAAACCGGCGCTGGAATCGGGCACCTGGGACCGGGTGCTGGTGGCCGTGGGTCGGGCGCCGAACGGGAAGAAGATCGACGCCGACAAGGCCGGCGTGCAGGTGAGCGAACGCGGCTTCATCCCGGTCGACCGGCAGATGCGCACCAACGTGCCGCACATCTTCGCCATCGGCGACATCGTCGGCAACCCGATGCTGGCGCACAAGGCCACCCACGAGGGCAAGCTGGCCGCCGAAGTGGCCGCCGGCGAAAAGAAGGAGTGGATCGCGCGGGTGATCCCGTCGGTGGCCTACACCAGCCCGGAAGTGGCCTGGGTGGGCGTGACCGAGACCGAAGCCAAGACCAAGGGCCTGAAGGTCGGCGTGGGCAAGTTCCCGTGGGCGGCCAGCGGCCGCGCCATCGGCATCGGCCGCACCGAGGGCTTCACCAAGCTGGTGTTCGACGAGGCCAGCCACCGCATCATCGGCGCCGGCATCGTCGGGGTGCACGCCGGCGACCTGATCTCCGAACTGGCCCTGGCCATCGAGATGGGCGCCGAGGCGGCCGACATCGGCCACACCGTGCATCCGCACCCGACCCTGGGCGAGACGGTGGCGATGGCCGCCGAGGTCTACGAGGGCACGATCACCGACCTCTACCTCCCGAAAAAGAAGTAGGCGCTTCGCGGGCGGGGTGGCGCAGGGCCGGGATTCCGGCCCTGTCTGGCTTGAAAAGCCGCCAAAAGCGCCGATCGGCCCCCGATAGGCTCGGTATCCGGCCTGTGGACAAGAAAAGGCCCCGGAGGGGGTCCGGGGCCTTGGGCCGGGAGTGGACCGACGAGGTTCTCCGTCCCGGCACAGGATCGACCGGCCGGTGGGCGGGGAAGTTCCGCGCGGCGACCCCCTACCTTCGCCGGTTGTCCCCGAAAATGTCCCGCTGCTATACTTTTGCGGCTCGGCGGGACGCTTTGCTCCCGCCTCTCGCCCAACCCCCGCAGGAACCAACCGCGTGCTGAACTCCGTTGCCGCAGGCCGGCGACAGGCCGGTCGCGCGATTGCCTGGCAGGTGGGGGCGACGTTGCTGGTCGCGCTGGCCTGCCTCTGGCGGGGCCCGGCCTGGTCGGCGGCGGCGCTGGCGGGCGGCGGCGCGGTGGTTCTGGCCGGCTGGTTTTCGGCGCGGGTCGCCCTGGGCGGCGCGGTCGATGCCGCGGTCCCGGCGCTGGCCCGGCTGGTGGCCGGTGTCGTGGTCAAGTGGCTGCTGTTGGTTGTCGTGCTGGCGCTGGGGATGATCGTCCTCGGGCTGCCACCGCTGCCGATGCTGGCCACCGCGGTCGCGGTGCTGCTGGTGCAGATGGTTGCGCTGGCGATCTGCAAATAGACCGGAGCAAGAGAGTCGAAGCGGTAAACGCATTCAACACGGCAACAGCAGAACAGGAAGAGCGGAACCATGGCGGCTGAGGCGGAACTGACCCCAACCAGCTACATCCAGCACCACCTCCAGAACCTGACCCATTCGTTCGGCGAGGGCGGCTTCTGGACGCTGCACGTGGACACCTTCGTGACCGCGGTGCTGATGGGCCTGCTGATGGTGTTCCTGTTCTGGCTGGCCACGCGCAACGCCACCGCCGGCGTGCCGGGCAAGTGGCAGGCCTTCGTCGAGATCTGCCTGGAGTTCGTTGACCGCCAGGCGCGCGACACCTACCACGGGACCAGCAAGCTGGTGACGCCGATCGCGATCACCCTGTTCTTCTGGATCCTGATGATGAACCTGCTGAAGATGATCCCGGCAGATTTCATCGCCAAGCCGCTGGAATGGGTCGGCATCCACTACTGGAAGCCGGTGCCCACCGCCGACGTCAACGCCACCCTGGGCATGTCGATCAGCGTGTTCTTCCTGATGCTGTTCTTCGGCCTGCGCGCCAAGGGCCTGGGCCACTTCACCCTGGAGTTCCTGACCCAGCCGTTCGGCAAGTGGATGATGCCGTTCAACCTGATCCTCAACACCGTCGAGTGGCTGAGCAAGCCGATCTCGCTGGCGATGCGGTTGTTCGGCAACATGTTCGGCGGCGAGATCGTGTTCCTGCTGATCTGGGTGCTGGGCGGCGCCGGCATCGCCGGCATGTTCGCCGGCGCGGCCTTCGGCTTCGGCTGGATGGTCTTCCACCTGCTGGTGATCCCGCTGCAGGCGTTCATCTTCATGATGCTGTCGATCGTGTACCTGAGCCTGTCCGAAGACAGCCACTGATACGTTCCACCCCTTCGCTTCAGATTTCACACTTCGCTTCACCCCTTCACCCTTCGCTTCAACCTCAAGCAATCCGTTCCGGAGAAAACCATGGAAACCGCACTGACCGCCCTCGCTTCCGTCCAGGCCTCGACCGTTCTGGCCGTCGGCATCATGATCGGCCTGGCCGCGCTGGGCGCCGGCCTGGGCCTGGCCATCATGGCCGGCAAGTTCCTGGAGTCGGCCGCCCGCCAGCCGGAGCTGATCCCGGTGCTGCAGGTCCGCATGTTCATCACCGCCGGCCTGATCGACGCCGCGTTCATCATCTCGGTCGCCGTCGGCCTGCTGTTCGCCTTCGCCAGCCCGTTCCTGGTCGGCGGCCTGGCTCCGTAACTGCCGGTTCCGATCGGCTTCCTACGGTTCTGCCGCCCCCCCGCGCGACGCGGGATGGCGGCAGCCAGCGGGTCCCGCCGGTTTCGGCCGCGGGAACCCCGAGCACAGGCAGAACGTACCCATGAACATCGGTCTTACCCTAATCGCACAGGCGCTGGCCTTCGCCGCGTTGATCCTGCTGGTCGCCAAGTTCATCTGGCCGCCGCTGCTCAACGCCATCGAGGAGCGCCAGCAGAAGATCGCCGAGGGCCTGGCCGCGGCCGACCGCAGCCAGAAGGACCTGGCGCAGGCCCAGGACAAGGTCAACGAGCTGTTGAAGGAAGCGCGCAGCAAGGCCAACGAGATCATCGACCAGGCCCACTCGCGCGCCAACCAGATCGTCGACGCCGCCCGCGAGGAAGCCCTCGTCGAGGCCGGACGCCAGAAGGCGGCGGCCCTGGCCGAGATCGACGCGTCCGCCAACCGCGCCCGCGAGGACCTGCGCAAGCAGGTGTCCGCGCTGGCGGTGAGCGGCGCCGAGAAGCTGCTGCACCGCGAGATCGACGCCAACGCGCACAAGGCGCTGCTGGACGAACTGGCCACGCAGATCTGACATGAGCCAGGCCCTTACCCTCGCACGCCCATACGCCCGTGCCGCCTTCGGTGCGGCCCGCGACGAAGCTCGCGTCGACGCCTGGTCGCAGGCGCTGGCCTTCTCCGCCCAGGTCGCCTCCGACCCGCGCGTGGCGGGCCTGCTGCTGAACCCGGAACTGGCCGACGCCGACGCGGTGGCGCTGCTGGCGCCGCAGGGCGCCGAGGCTTCGTTCACCCGCTTCCTCGGCCTGCTGGCCGACGCCGGGCGCCTGCCGTTGCTGGCCGAGGTCGCCGGGCTGTTCGAGCAGCTGCGCGCCGAGGACCAGCGCGTGGTCCGGGCCACGGTCACTTCCGCCACCGCGCTGTCGGCCGACGAGGTCGAGCAGCTGCGGGCCGCGCTCAAGCGCCGCTTCGGCCGCGAGGTCGAGCTGAAGACCGCCGTGGACGCCAGCCTGATCGGCGGCGCGGTGATCGATGCCGGCGACGTGGTGATCGACGGTTCGCTCAAGGGCAAGCTCGAGCGCCTGCAGACGGCGCTGGCCGGCTGACCGGCGCGCCCACCGGCACGGAACAGTCCACTTTTCAGGTCGCAAGCCACGCCAGGCGCGCGACTCCAAGGAAACCAAAATGGCTACCACGCTCAACCCCTCCGAAATCAGCGACCTGATCAAGACCCGCATCGAGCAGGTCAAGCTCTCGGCCGAGGCCCGCAACGAAGGCACCGTGACCTCGGTGTCGGACGGCATCGTGCGCATCTTCGGCCTGGCCGACGTGATGCAGGGCGAAATGATCGAGCTGCCCGGCAATACGTTCGCGCTGGCCCTGAACCTGGAGCGCGACTCGGTCGGCGCCGTGGTCCTGGGCGACTACGAGCACCTGCGCGAGGGCGACGTGGCCAAGACCACCGGCCGCATCCTCGAGGTGCCGGTCGGCCGCGAACTGCTCGGCCGCGTGGTCAACGCGCTGGGCGAGCCGATCGACGGCAAGGGCCCGATCGCCGCCGCGCAGACCGCGCCGGTCGAGCGCGTGGCCCCGGGCGTGATCTGGCGCAAGTCGGTCGACCAGCCGGTGCAGACCGGCTACAAGACCGTCGACGCGATGATCCCGATCGGCCGCGGCCAGCGCGAGCTGATCATCGGCGACCGCCAGACCGGCAAGACCGCGATGGCGATCGACGCGGTGATCAACCAGAAGGGCACCGGCATCAAGTGCGTGTACGTGGCGATCGGCCAGAAGGCCTCGACCGTGGCGAACATCGTGCGCAAGCTGGAGGAGAACGGCGCGCTGGCCCACACCATCGTCGTGGCCGCCACCGCCTCCGAATCGGCCGCGATGCAGTACATCTCGGCGTACTCGGGTTGCACCATGGGCGAGTACTTCATGGACCGCGGCGAAGACGCGCTGATCGTCTACGACGACCTGTCCAAGCAGGCCGTGGCCTACCGCCAGATCTCGCTGCTGCTGCGCCGCCCGCCGGGCCGCGAAGCCTACCCGGGCGACGTGTTCTACCTGCACAGCCGCCTGCTCGAGCGCGCCGCGCGCGTGTCCGAGGAGTACGTGGAGAAGTTCACCGAGGGCAAGGTCAAGGGCCAGACCGGCTCGCTGACCGCGCTGCCGATCATCGAGACCCAGGCCGGCGACGTGTCCGCGTTCGTTCCGACCAACGTGATCTCGATCACCGACGGCCAGATCTTCCTGGAAACCGACTTGTTCAACGCCGGCATCCGCCCGGCCGTGAATGCCGGCATCTCGGTGTCGCGCGTGGGCGGCGCGGCCCAGACCAAGATCATCAAGAAGCTGTCGGGCGGCATCCGCATCTCGCTGGCCCAGTACCGCGAGCTGGCGGCGTTCGCGCAGTTCGCCTCGGACCTGGATGAAGCCACCCGCAAGCAGCTCGAGCGCGGCCAGCGCGTCACCGAGCTGATGAAGCAGAAGCAGTACCTGCCGATGTCCATCGCCAACCAGGCGCTGTCGATCTACGCGGTCAACGAGGGCTACCTGGACGACGTGCCGGTGGCCAAGATCGGCGCCTTCGAGGAGGGCCTGCACGCGCACTTCGCCAATACCCAGGGCGCGCTGCTGGAGCAGATCAACAAGACCGGCGCCTGGAACGACGAGATCGAGGCGGCGTTCAAGAGCGGCATCGCCGAGTTCAAGCAGACCGGCATCTGGTAAGCGAAGGGAACGATCATGGCCGGCGGACGTGAAATCAAAACCAAGATCAAGAGCGTGCAGAACACCCGCAAGGTGACTCGCGCGCTGGAGATGGTCTCGGCCTCCAAGATCCGCAAGGCGCAGGACCGGATGCGGACCTCGCGCCCGTATGCGCACGCGATGAAGCAGGTGATCGGCCACCTGGCCCAGGCCAACACCGATTACCAGCACCCGTTCCTGGTCCAGCGCGACACGGTCGCGCGAGTCGGCTACATCGTGATCTCTTCCGATCGCGGCCTGGCCGGCGGCCTCAACAACAACCTGTTCCGCAAGCTGCTCGGCGAGATCCGCCAGTTCAACGAGCAGGGCGTGGAAGTGGACATGGTTACCATCGGCCAGAAGGCCTCGGCCTTCTTCCGCCGGATCAAGGTGAACATGGTCGGCTCGGTCTCGCACCTGGGCGACCTGCCGCACCTGGACGACCTGGTCGGCGTGATCAAGGTCATGCTCGACGCCTACACCGAGGGCAAGGTCGACAAGGTGTTCGTGGTCTACAACCACTTCGTCAACACGATGAGCCAGAAGGCCACCTTCGACCAGCTGCTGCCGCTGCCGGCGGCGCAGACCGGGGTGCCGAGCCACGACTGGGACTACATCTACGAACCCGACGCGGCCACGGTGCTGGACCACGTGATCAGCCGCTACATCGAGTCGCTGGTGTACCAGGCGGTGCTGGAGAACGTGGCCTCCGAGCATGCCGCGCGCATGGTCGCGATGAAGTCCGCCAGCGACAACGCCACCAAGCTGATCGGCACCCTGAACCTGGTCTACAACAAGGCCCGGCAGGCGGCGATCACCCAGGAAATTTCCGAGATCGTCGGCGGCGCGGCGGCGGTTTGACGCGCGCAACCACACAGAATTCTTCTAGAGGAATGCAGCAATGAGTCAGGGCAAGATCGTTCAGATCATCGGCGCCGTCGTCGACGTCGAGTTCCCGCGCGCCGAAGTGCCGAAGGTGTATGACGCGCTGAAGGTGGACAACACCGCCATCACGCTGGAAGTGCAGCAGCAGCTGGGCGACGGCATCGTCCGCACCATCGCGCTGGGCTCCACCGATGGCCTCAAGCGCAACCTGATCGCGACCAACACCGGCAAGGCGATCGCCGTGCCGGTCGGCGAGGGCACCCTGGGCCGGATCATGGACGTGCTCGGCCGCCCGATCGACGAGGCCGGCGACGTCAAGGCTTCCGACCACTGGGAGATCCACCGCACCGCGCCGTCCTACGAGGACCAGTCCTCGGCCAACGAGCTGCTGGAAACCGGCATCAAGGTCATCGACCTGATGTGCCCGTTCGCCAAGGGCGGCAAGGTCGGCCTGTTCGGCGGCGCCGGCGTCGGCAAGACCGTCAACATGATGGAGCTGATCAACAACATCGCCAAGGCGCACAGCGGCCTGTCGGTGTTCGCCGGCGTGGGCGAGCGTACCCGCGAGGGCAACGACTTCTACCACGAGATGAAGGACTCCAACGTTCTCGACAAGGTGGCGATGGTCTACGGCCAGATGAACGAGCCGCCGGGCAACCGCCTGCGCGTGGCCCTGACCGGCCTGACCATGGCCGAGTACTTCCGCGACGAGAAGGACGCGTCCGGCAAGGGCAAGGACGTGCTGCTGTTCGTGGACAACATCTACCGCTACACCCTGGCCGGCACCGAGGTGTCCGCGCTGCTGGGCCGCATGCCGTCGGCGGTGGGCTACCAGCCGACCCTGGCCGAGGAAATGGGCGTGCTGCAGGAGCGCATCACCTCGACCAAGACCGGCTCGATCACCTCGATCCAGGCCGTGTACGTGCCCGCGGACGACCTGACCGACCCGTCGCCGGCGACCACCTTCGCCCACCTCGACGCCACCGTCGTGCTGTCGCGCAACATCGCCGCGCTGGGCATCTACCCGGCGGTGGACCCGCTGGACTCGACCAGCCGCCAGCTCGACCCGAACGTGATCGGCCACGAGCACTACGACACCGCCCGCCGGGTCCAGGCCACCTTGCAGAAGTACAAGGAGCTGAAGGACATCATCGCGATCCTGGGCATGGACGAGTTGTCGGAAGAGGACAAGCTGTCGGTGTCCCGCGCGCGCAAGATCGAGCGCTTCTTCAGCCAGCCGTTCCACGTGGCCGAGGTGTTCACCGGCTCGCCGGGCAAGTACGTGTCGCTGAAGGACACCATCCGCGGCTTCAAGGGTATTGTCGACGGCGAGTACGACCACCTGCCGGAGCAGGCGTTCTACATGGTCGGCACCATCGAGGAAGCGGTCGAGAAGGCCAAGAAGATCGCCTGACCGCACCCGCGCCACACGGAAGAAGACACCCATGAGTACCACCATCCGTTGCGACATCGTCAGCGCCGAGCAGGAGATCTTCCACGGCGAGGCCACCCTGGTCGTGGCCACCGGCGAACTGGGCGAACTGGGCATCGCGCCGCGCCACGCGCCGCTGATCACCCGGCTCAAGCCCGGCAAGGTGGTGGTGACCCTGGTCGACGGCTCGCACCTGGACTTCGCCATCTCCGGCGGCATCCTCGAGGTGCAGCCGCAGGTGGTGACGGTGCTGGCCGACACCGCGATCCGCGCCGAGGACATCGACGAGGCCGCGGTACGCAAGGCCAAGGACGAAGCCGAGCGGGTGCTGGCCAACCGCAGCGAGGCGATGGAAGTGGCCGAGGCGCAGCAGCGCCTGGCCGAGGTCACTGCCCAGCTGCAGGCCCTCGAGCGCCTGCGCCGCAACCTCAAGCACTGACCCGGTCTTCGGCCTTCCGGCCTGATCCCGCTTCCCGAACGCCGGCCTTTGAGGCCGGCGTTTGCGTTTGCTGTTGCGGAGAAAGGCGCGGGCTTCGCAAGGGGCGGTGCCGCCACGATGTTGGATCGAAGAGCGCTGGCTTCGGTGAGGGGACGCCCTTGCATCGACGTCCTCCGCAAATTGGAGACTCCCGCTTCTTCCAGAAGAAGCGGTACTGCTGACTCTCGCGGAGGACGTCGTGCCTTGGGGGTTGGGCGCGAGTGGGCCATGGATGGCCCACTCGCGCCCGTTGGAGCAGGACGCGGAACCGGGCGACGCGCCCAACCCCCACGGTACGGCGGTCCCAGCCGAAGAAGAGGCTTCTCGCGATCCGGCAACGAAAGCCGGCTTTCGCTAGACTTCGAAGGTCAACCGCGAGCCCCAGAGCATGAGCCTCACCCCCCAGGAAGCCCTCCAGCGCACCATCGAGCACCGCGAGATCTTCCACGACGAGATGGTCGCCCTGATGCGCCAGATCATGCGCGGCGACGTCTCCCCGGTGATGGCCGCCGCCATCCTCACCGGCCTGCGGGTGAAGAAGGAGACCGTGGGCGAGATCGCCGGCGCCGCCCAGGTCATGCGCGAGTTCTCCCGCACCGTGGAGGTCGCCGACCGCCGCCACCTGGTCGACATCGTCGGCACCGGCGGCGACGGCTCGCATACCTTCAACATCTCCACCTGCTCGATGTTCGTGGCCGCCGCCGCCGGTGCCCGGGTCGCCAAGCACGGCAACCGCAGCGTCTCCTCCAAGTCCGGCAGCGCCGACGTGCTCGAAGCCCTGGGCGCGGCGATCGAACTGCAGCCCGAGCAGGTTTCCGAATCCATCGCCCGCTGCGGCATCGGCTTCATGTATGCCCCGATCCACCACCCGGCGATGAAGGTCGTCGCGCCGGTGCGGCGCGAGATGGGCGTGCGCACCATCTTCAACATCCTCGGCCCGCTGACCAACCCGGCCGGCGCACCGAACATCCTGATGGGCGTGTTCCATCCCGACCTGGTCGGCATCCAGGCCCGCGTGCTGCAGCGGCTGGGCGCCGAGCGCGCGCTGGTGGTGTGGGGCCGCGACGGCGTGGACGAACTGTCGCTGGGCGCGGCCAGCCTGGTCGGCGAGCTGCGCGACGGACAGGTGCGTGAATACGAGGTACACCCGGAGGATTTCGGCATCGCCATGTCAGCCAGCCGCAACCTCAAGGTGGCCGACGCCGCCGAGTCGCGGGCGATGCTGCTGGGAGTGCTCGATGGCACGCCCGGCCCGGCGCGCGAGATCGTCGCCCTCAACGCCGCTGCCGCCCTGTACGTGGCCGGCATCGCCACGGACATCGCCGAAGGCCTGGTGCGTGCGCGCCAGGCCATCGACAGCGGCGCCGCCCGCCAGGCCCAGGCGGATTTCGTGCGGACCACGCGCGAACTGGCCGGGCACGCAACACCGGCATGAGCGAGACAAGCTTCGCCCGGCTGCCGTCGCCGCCTTACTGCGCGGTGGTGTTCAGTTCGCGGCGCGGCGGCGAGAACCCGCAGAGCTATGCCGCCGCGGGCGTCGATTCCGGCTCCTAGCCGGGCTCCCGGGCCATCGTCCCGGTGCACCTGGATGCTGGCGCCCTTGGCCCCGCTGCCGCCGGCTCGTGCGAGAATGCGCGTCCGCCGCCGCGCGAGCCCGCGACAGCCGATGAGCGACATCCTCCAGACCATCCTCGCCCGCAAGGTCGAAGAGATCGCCGAGCGCAGCGCGCGCCTGCCGCTGGCCGAAGTGGCTGCGCGCGCGCGCGATGCCGGCCCGGTGCGCGGCTTCGCCGAGGCGCTGCAGGCGGCCATTGCCAACGGTGATCCGGCGGTGATCGCCGAGGTGAAGAAGGCCAGCCCGTCCCGCGGCGTGATCCGCCCGGATTTCCGTCCGGGCGAGATCGCGGTCGGCTACGAGTTCGGCGGCGCCTCCTGCCTGTCGGTGCTGACCGACGCGGACTTCTTCCAGGGCGCCGACGCCTACCTGCAGCAGGCCCGCTCCGCCTGCACCCTGCCGGTGCTGCGCAAGGATTTCACCGTCGATCCCTACCAGGTGCACGAGGCGCGCATGCTCGGCGCCGACTGCATCCTGCTGATCGTCGCCGCACTCGCCGACGACCAGTTGGCCGAACTGTCCGGACTGGCGCTGGAGCTGGGCATGGACGTGCTGGTCGAAGTCCACGACATCGACGAGCTGGAGCGCGCGCTGCAGGTGCCGGTGCCGCTGGTCGGGATCAACAACCGCGACCTGCGCAGCTTCGAGGTCTCGCTGGACACCACCCTGTCGATGAAGGATGCGGTGCCGCGCGACCGCCTGCTGGTGACCGAGAGCGGCATCCTGGTCCCCGACGACGTGCGCCGGATGCGCGCGGCCGGCGTCCATGCCTTCCTGGTCGGGGAGGCCTTCATGCGCGCCGCCGAGCCGGGCGAGGCGCTGCGCCAGCTGTTCTTCGAGCCATGAACGCCACGCCGCCGCCGCCGCGCGCCGCCGCGCCGCTGGTGGTGTTCGACTTCGACCACACGCTCTACGACGGCGACTCGGGCAGCCACCTGTTCGCCTGGATGATCCGGCGCAACCCGTTGCGGGTGCTGGCCGCGTTGCTGGCCACCCCGGTGCTCGGGCCGCTGGTGGCGTTCCTGCCGACCCGGCGCTGGGGCATCTCCGGCTACGTGTGGATCGGCAGCTTCGGCATGCACCGGGTGCGCGAGTTCGAGCGGGTGATCGACCGCTACGTGGGTACCCACCGCGACCGGATCGACGCGCGGCTGTTGCCGGTGGCGCTGGAGGTGCTGGCCCGGCACCGTGCCGGGGGCGACCGCGTGGTGGTGGCCACCGGCGCGCCACCGGAACTGGCGCGGGCGATCCTGGGCTTCGTCGGCCATGGCGACCTGCCGGTGATCGGCACCGCGGTCGGGCCACGGGCCGGTGCGGTGGTCGCCATTCGCCATTGCCACCACGAGGAGAAGATGCGGATGCTGCGCGAGCGCGGCTACGCCGACATCGATGTGGCCTATTCCGATTCCGCTGCGGACCTGCCGTTGCTCAAGGCCGCGCGCCGCCCGGTGGTGGTCAACCCCAAGCCTGGCCGGGTGGAAACCTTCCGCCGCGCGCTGCCCCCGGGAACGCCGATCCTCAACTGGGGCTGCAGGGACCGCGCCGGCGAGCCGGTGGTGTCGTAGCGGCAGCCACCCGCACCCGTCTCAACGGGTGCCGTACAGGACGACGGTCTTGCCGCGCGCGTGCAGCTGGCCGTCGGCCTGCAGTTTCTTCAGCACCCGTCCGGCCATCTCGCGCGAGCAGCCGACCAGCCGCGCCAGTTCCTGGCGGGATACCCGCAGTTGGGTGCCCTGGGGATGGCTCATCGCCTCCGACTCCCTGGCCAGGTCATGCAGGGTGCGCACGATCCGGTCGGTGACGTCGAGGAAAGCCAGGCGGCTGGCCTTGCGGCTGGTGGTCAGCAGCCGGCGCGAAAGCTGCACGCCGATGGAATACAGCAGGCGCGGGGCATCGGCGGCCAACGGGCCCAGCATCAGTTGTTGCAGGCGGTCGCACCCGATCTCGGCCAATTCGCAGGCGCTGCGGGTACGCAGGATCACCTCGCGGCTCTGCGACTCGATGAACAGGCCCATCTCGCCGACGAACTCGCCCTGGCCGTAGTAGCCCAGGACCAGTTCGCGGTTGTCCTCTTCCTCGGCGATGATGCTCACCGAGCCGCTGACCACGTAGTAGAGCGTGCCGGCCGGGTCGCCGGGGCGGAACACGTCGGTGCGGTTGGGATAGCGGCGGCGCTGGCAGTGGGCCAGGAGGCGCTCGACGGCGGGCTGGTCCAGGGTCAGGGGACTGTGGGTGAAGCGCAGCACGGGAGTCACGGGCGGGGATTCCTGCGGTCCGGCGGGGGCCGGGACGCCCGAAGATAGCCGGTCGCGGCCCCGGCCGGCAAACCCGTGCCGACCGATGCATATCGCCGCCGCCGGGTTTGGCCCATAATGCCGCGTTTTCCACCCCCGGAGGCACGACCGCCGTGGTCAAACCCCTGCCGCGCCTGAGACTGCAAGGCTTCAACAACCTCACCAAGGCGCTGAGCTTCAACATCTACGACGTCTGCTACGCGGTGTCCGAGGACGATCGCCGGCGCTACATCGAGTACATCGATGAGGCGTACAACGCCGACCGCCTGACCCAGATCCTGACCGACGTGGCCCAGATCATCGGCGCCAACATCCTCAACGTCGCGCGCCAGGACTACGACCCGCAGGGCGCGTCGGTGACCATCCTCATCTCCGAGGAGCCGGTGATCGACAAGAAGCAGGCCGGCAAGGAGGTCATCTCCGACGCTGTGGTCGCGCACCTGGACAAGAGCCACATCACGGTGCACACCTATCCGGAGACGCACCCGCAGAACGGGATCGCCACCTTCCGCGCGGACATCGACGTGGCCACCTGCGGGGTGATCTCGCCGCTGAAGGCGCTGAACTACCTGATCGAGAGCTTCGAGTCGGACATCGTGGTGACCGACTACCGGGTGCGCGGCTTCACCCGCGACATCAAGGGCAAGAAGCACTACATCGACCACAAGATCAACTCGATCCAGGACTACTTGGCGAAGAACATCAAGTCACGCTACGAGATGATCGACGTCAACGTGTACCAGGAGAACATCTTCCACACCAAGATGCACCTGAAGGAATTCGACCTGGACACCTACCTGTTCGAGGAGAAGGCGCGCAACCTCTCGTTCAAGGAGCGGATGCGGATCGAGGCGCTGCTCAAGCGCGAGATCGAGGAACTGTTCCACGGTCGCAACCTGGTGGAGTGACCTGTATCGGCCGGGTGCGCGGGGGTTCAGCCCGGCGCCGGCACGATGGCGGTACGGAATGCGCGGGACGGCCCGCGCGCGGCGCAAGCCGCGGACACAGACCGACGGCGGTCCGGAGCCATGGCTCCGGACCGTTTTTTTTTGCGCGATGGAGGAACCGCACCATGGCATGGACCTATCTGTTGCTGGCCGGCCTGTTCGAGATCGGCTTCGCCCTGGGGTTGAAGCACACCGACGGTTTCACCCGGCTCTGGCCCAGCCTCGGCACCGCGGCGGCGGCCGCCGCCAGCCTGTACCTGCTGACCCTGGCCTTGCGCAGCATCCCGGTCGGCACCGCCTATGCGGTCTGGACCGGGATCGGCGCGGTGGGCGTGGCGGCGCTGGGCATCGCGCTGCTCGGCGAAAGCGCCTCGCCGGCGCGGCTGGCCTGCATCGGCCTGATCGTGGCCGGGGTGGTCGGGCTGAAGCTGGCATCGCCCGCCTGATCCCCCGCCCGCGGCGGCCGGAACTCCGCGCCGGGCGCGCGGTCTCGGATGGCTGGCGGGCAGGACGATGTGGGCATGCGCGGGATCGGCGATGCGGAACGCGGCGGGCGCAGGCACGCGGTGGACGAGCCGGCCAGTTGGCGCTGGTTGGCTGCGCTGTTGGCCCTGGTCCTGCACGCCGGGCTGTATCCGTTGCTGCGATCCACCGGCGAGGCCGTGGCGCCGGCGCGCAAGCACGAGGCGCAACGTG